>URUW01000109.1 GCA_900551205.1 uncultured Collinsella sp.
GATTTCCAGATCATCGTCCAGGATCTCGATGGCGCCGCCCGAGACGGCAGCCAGGCGGTTGGCGCACTCGATGGTGTCGGGCGCGTAGTCGCCGCGGAAGGTGGCGTCGAGCAAAAACTGGTTTTGCAGCACGTGCTCGTTGTTGGCGGCCTTGATGTCGGCGGGGTCGTTCTCGTTGAGCGGGTACTTAAACTCCAGCGACTGAATGACGCCGATTTTGCCCTTAAAGCCGCCGTTGTGGAAGGCCAGCACTGCCTTGGCGTGGGCGAGCATCATGTTGTGCTCGCACTGGAAGGCCTCGGCCAGATGAGCTTTGACGCCGCCGGGGAAGGTGCCCTCGATGTAGGTGTTGGAGGCGTCAGCCCAGATCTCGTTAAAGGTGAACCAATAGGTCACCTGGTCAGCGTATTCCTTAAAGCAGAAGGTGGCAAAGTCCACAAAGGCGTCGATGGTCTCGCGATTGAGGAAGTCGCCCTTCTCAAAGAGGGGCAGCGGCGTGTCAAAGTGATGCAGCGTGACAAACGGCTCAACGTGGTGCTTGTGGCACTCGGCAAAGAGATCGTGGTAGAACTGCACGCCCTCGGGGTTTACCTTGCCAGTACCCTCGGGGAAGATACGGCTCCAGGCGATGGAGAGGCGGATGCCGTTGATGCCGAACTCCTCGCACAGCTCCAGATCGACGGGGTACTGGTTGTAGAAGTCGGAGGCGGGGTCGGGGGAGAAACGGCCCTGGGCCTCCAGGAAGTCGTCCCAGGCGACCTTGCCCTTTCCGTGGGTGCGGGTCTCGCCTTCTACCTGGTAGGCAGCGGTGGCGCCGCCAAAGACAAAGTCCTCGGGAAACTGCGCGGGCGGGTTGGTGACGCTGGCAGGGTTAACGGACATGATGATCCAATCGTTTAAATCGAAGGGCCAGCCGGTCTTGGATAGTCGGCTGGCCCTAAGCGTTACTTACTTCGACAGCTGCTCGCTCACAAAGGCGAGAGACTTGTCGCCGTTCTGGGAGAGCTCGATGTATTGCTTACCGCGGCAGGCGACGCACTTGTTGCCCACGCGCTCGCAGTCCTTCTGCAGGTCGGCCAGGTAGCTGGCGGCCTGCGGGGCCAGGACGACCAGGTCAAAGTCGGGAAGCATGTCCACGTGGTTGCCATAGGCATCGGCGGCGGTCTCAAGATCGATGCCGCGCTCCTTGGCGGCCTTGGCCAGTGCGTTGGCGAGCAGGCCCGAAGTGCCGCCGCCCTGGCAGAGCACGAGTACGCGCTTGCCGTTGAGGTCGCTGGCGGCCGTAGCTTCGGTGGCGGCAGCAGCGGGGGCAGCGTCGGTCTTTACGACCTCGGCAGCGGCGCCGGCGGCAACACTCTTGGCGTCGGCCTTACCCTGGAAGGCGTCGTTGAGCTTGGCGGCCTTCTCGGCGTTCTTGGCGGCGAGCTCCTCCTGGGAGATCTCGGCCTCCTCGGCGCACTTCTGGGCGTCATAGGCACGGAAGAACGGGTAGTACAGGGCAAAGTCGATGACTAGGATGATGGCGAGCATCACAAAGGCGAGCGGCTGGAAGCCCAGGCCCATGATGGTGCCGATGGGGCCGGGGACGGTCCAGGGCAGGGTGTACATAAAGCCGTTCATGCCCAAGAAGTCGATAAAGACCTTGAGGATCCAGATGTTGGCGATCGGGGCAAAGACAAACGGGACAAAGAAGACGGGGTTGAGCACGATAGGCGCGGCGAACAGCAGCGGCTCGTTGACGGCAAAGCACACGGGGACGATGGCTGCTTTGCCGACGGCGCGCATCTCCTGGGACTTGGCCAGGAAGCAGAACATAAAGACCAGGACGAGCGTGGCGCCGGTGCCGCCCATGCAGACGACGAAGTACTGGGCTCCCTGCGTCAGGACGGCGGTGGCGTGCTCGCCGGCCTGGAATGCAGCCAGGTTGTCGGTCATGTTGGCAACGAGAGCGGCGGCGATGGCGGGCTCGACGATCGAGGGGCCGTGGACGCCGACGAACCAGAAGAGGCTCATAGCGCCGTAGATCACAGCGAGGCCGATATAGCCGTCGGCGGCGGTGAACAGGGGCTGGAACACCTGGATGACGCCCTGGGCAAAGCAGAAGCCAAAGGCAGCGCGGAAGACGATGTCAAAGACCCAAAAGACGGTGATGCAGACGGAGAAGGGGATGATGTCCTTAAAGGTCTGCGAGATGTTGGGCGGAACCTGCTCGGGCATCTTGACGGTGATGTTGCGCTTAATGAAGAACTTGTAGATGATGCCGGTCACAAACGCAGCGATAAAGGCGGTCAACAGGCCTTTGGAACCAAGGTAGGTGGTGTTGAAGCCGCTGGCAGCATCCGTGGCGATCGTGTCGCTCGAAAGGAGCAAGAAGCCGATGATGGCTGCGCACATGCACGAGATGAAGTTGATCTGGTTGTTCTTGGGTAGATCGCGGTTCTGGGCGTCGGCGAAGTGCTTGGCCGTGGTGGCGGCGCAGGCGATGGCCAGAATGCCCATGGAGTAGTTGTAGCACTTCCACAGGGCGTTGTTGATGTCATCGGGCCAGTAGAAACCCCAGATGTTGGGGACCGAGGCTACCAGGCAGAAGATGGACGAGAAGATGATGATGGGGATGACGGAGATAAAGCCGTCGCGGATCGCCTTGAGGTACTTGTTGCGGGCGATCGCGTTGAAAAAGGGCTGGCCCTTTTCGATGATGGCGATGAGTTGCTCCATGCAATGCTCCTAAGAGTCGGTGGGTTAGCAACGATGGTAGCTTTTGACGTTCGGTTGCCAAAATGTTGACGTTGCCATTTTGCGGCACAAAAAAAGACGCGAACCGGTGGCCCTTGTGCCTGTGGACCGTCGATTCCTTGCGCGTAAACGTTTGAGCCGCCCGGTGGCTCTGTGTTTGCACAATGGCAACGTTAACATTTGGGCGACAAAAGCCGCTCGGGGAAGCAGAATTGTCGGTGAACGGTAGGTTTTGGGTGGTAAGCGTATCGTTGGGGAGGCGTTGGATATACTTAAAGGTGTTCAAAATGACTGCGCAGGATGTCTTCAATGGCATCGTTGACATAGAAAGATCGACCTATGGCCGCTGTTAAAAAATCGGTTTCCGTTAAGGACGTGGCGCGTCTCGCGGGCGTCTCGGAGCAGACAGTCTCGCGTACGGTGCACGATTCGCCCAGCGTGCGCCCCGAGACCAAGGAGCGCGTGCGCGCCGCCATGCGCGAGCTGGGGTATCGCCCCAATTTTGCCGGTCGATCGCTGCGCCGCGGCAAGTTTAAGACCGTCGGCGTCGCCATGTTCAACATTACCGGCACCGGCAACCTCGACCGTATGGAGGGCTTTGCCGCCGCGGCCGACAAACATGGCTATGCCATCACCCTCACTAAAGTAGACGGGCATCCGTATACCCTCGAGAGCGCATCGTCGCGCATGAGCGCGCTGCCGGTGGATGGCATGGTTGTGATCATGAATCGCATGCCGGCGGACTTTGGCACCTTCGAGCCGCTGCCCGGTATGCAGACGGTGCTCGTTACCATGCTGGAGCACCCGCTCTGTTCAACAGTCGATAACGACCAGTTCGATTGCTCGCGCCAGGTGGTCGAGTACCTGCTGGAGCAGGGGCACAAGACCGTGCACTTTATCTCGTGCCCCGAGCGCTCGCTTTCGGGCATGCGTCGCGAGGAGGGCTGGCGCGAGACATTGCGCGCGCATGGTATTGAGCCGCCGCGACTCGTCCGTGGCGATTGGACGGCACAGAGCGGATATGCCGCCGGCCAGGTGCTTGCGGACGATTCGAACTGCACAGCCATTTATGCTTCCAACGATGCCATGGCCTACGGCTGCATTCGCGGGCTCGAGTCGCGCGGGAAGCACGTGCCCCAGGACGTAAGCGTGGTGGGTGTTGACGATAGTTTGGGCGATATCGTGCCCGATCGTCGCCTGACTACGGTGCGCTTTGACAACAAGCGCGTCGGCATGTGGGCGGTCGACAAGATTGCCGGCGCCGAGGGCGCTGCACCCGGTGTGGAGCACATGCTGTTTCCGGGTGTGCTCGTCGAGGGCGATACGGTGCGCGATATACGCTAGGGTGCGGACCTGTTTGGGTTGCCGCTAATTGTGTTTGAGAATGTTCAGATTGGTTTAAAAACCGTTCACGGGTGAAAAGCAACCGTTCATAGCTCGAAATTACGTTTTGCGCTGTTCTTTTTTGTTTGAATGTTAATGTTTCTGTCATACACAACGCAGCGCGTATGCCCGGACGCGATGCTCTCCATTGGTTCATATGTGAAAGGAACGCAATATGGCAACCAAAGAAGAAATCTCGATGGTTGGATTCGAGATCGTCGCATACGCGGGTGACGCCCAGACTGATCTGCTTGCAGCGCTCGATGCTGCTCGCGAGGGTGATTTTGAGAAGGCCGAACAGCTGCACAAGGATGCGAGCGATGCACTCATTGGCGCCCACGACACGCAGACCAAGCTGCTTTCGCAGGAGGCCGGCGGCGGCGAGATGGAGATGACCTTCATCATGGCCCACGCTCAGGACACCCTCATGACCACCATGATCTTGGAGAAGCAGACCCGCTTTACCATCGATGCCTACAAGCGCATCGCCGAGCTCGAGGCCAAGCTCGCCTAACGAACCCTCACAACCTCGTCCCCTTCCAAAAACCCTGCCGCTATCCGCGGCAGGGTTTTTCTGTATCCCACCTATCTAGGTTGCGGCGAAATAGGGGCCGACAGCCCCAAATGACCCGCTTTTCCCGTCCCCGGAGGATCGGTTGGCAGCGCTCGCCACGAAACTGGCTCATCTACTACGTTTAACCCGATACCCTCGAACACACCCGCGTTTCATGAAAAATCGCAGGACTTCTACCTGCGGTTTTGTTTTTTCGCTTTGTGGCATGGTCGGGGATGGGCGGTTAAACGTAGTAGATGGGCCCATTTCATGGCGGGCGGATCATGCAGCAGCTTGTTGCGCCTCCTGCCGTTCGGTTTTTCGATGGGTGGGTATACTTCCATCCGCAATACAGGCCGGAATGAGGAGGTATCCAAATGCCGGACAACGGATCAATTCAAAAAAGAGACGCGCACGAGATGGCTCATGGGCGTCCTGTCCAGATAACCGAGCACACGACGGTAACCGAGCTGCAGCCCAGCCTGTCCGATGTCGTGTGCGCAAATAAAAAGCTGCAGATCGGTATCATCGTTGCGCTCGTGGTACTGGCCTTGCTGTCGGGCTTTGTGGCTCGTCCGCATTTTGCCGATACCAAGACTTGGGACTCCACCATCGAGGTCATCGATCAAAAGAAAGGTAACGTACTGGCGCTCACGACCTCGTGCGTGGCGCTATCTGCGGGCATTACCGCGCTGCCGGGTGATACGGGAACGCCGGTTGCCGAGCAGCTCGCGCAGCTTTCAGGCAACTTGGGCATCGTGCTTGCCGTGCTCTATCTCGAGAAATATCTGCTGACTATTTTGTGGTCGGTTGGCCTAGGCATCTTAATCCCGTTTGCGTTGGTGCTCTTTGCGGTGTCGCTTGGCATTCATGGGCGCTGGAGCACGAGCGCCGTCCTGGGCCGCGTGGCGACGCGCGTGCTGGTGGTTGCCGTGATCGGCATGGCGCTTGTACCCGCGAGTGTGTGGGTATCGCAAAAGGTCGACGAAACGTATCGAGTGAGCATCGAAGCGGCGGAGCAAAAGGCGGCCGACGCTGCGGGTACGGCAGATAGCGACAGCTCCAAGGCAAGCAAGAAAAAGACCGAGTCCACAGAGTCCAAGAACGTGCTTGAACAGTTTGCCGACGGTGCCTCGAGCCTGTTCACGTCGGTAACCAGTGGTGCCAAGCAAATGACCGACGAGATCGTGCAACAGGTGACCGACCTAATTGAAGGCGTCATCGTGATGATCGTGACCTCGTGCGTTATCCCGCTGCTGGTGCTTGTGGCGTTTCTGTGGCTGGGCCACACCCTGCTGGGGATTGATATCTCCGGCCCGGCGAACTATTTGACGGGCCGCTTTCTGAGTGCTCCGTCCAAGCACGCCAAAAAGGGTGGGCAGTCTGAGTAGATAAAACGGCTGGATTTGCTGGGGCATACCGCCATAGGGCGGCCGAGATGCGTTCTCGGCCGCCCTTTCTATTTGTTGAATACGTGGCAGGCCGGGCCTTTCTTGAGCCCAAACGGTCGGCAATCATCCGTGAA
>URUW01000110.1 GCA_900551205.1 uncultured Collinsella sp.
TCCGGGTTGCTGGGTCCCGCGCTTGTTTTTGGGAGGCAGCACATGCAAAAGGGAGATGCCATGGATGCGGCGGAGCGCTCGGAGCGCATCCCCGATATCGTCATCATCACCGGAATGTCCGGATCGGGCCGCACACAGGCCATGCACGTGTTCGAGGACATGGGCTATTTTTGCATTGATAACCTGCCTCCGCGTCTCATCGCCCAGCTTGCAATACGGGCGTGGGCAGGCATCTCGCCGTCACCTGCGATTTGCGTAGCCAGGGACTGTTTGACGAGTTGCTCGATGCGGTCGCCGCGCTCGAAGAGCGCGAGATGAGCTGCGACATCGTGTTCCTGGAGGCTTCTGACGAGGTGCTGATTCGTCGCTACAGCGAAAATCGCCGCCGTCATCCCATTGCCAAGCCGGGGGAGACTACGGCCGATGCCATTCAGCGCGAGCGCCTTCAGCTGCAGGGCGTGCGCGATCGAGCCGATATGATTATCGACACGAGTCGTCTGCGCACCTCTGCGCTGCGCAACAAGCTACGTATGGCATTTTCCGAGCTGTCCGACCAACAGCTCATGGACGTCCATGTGTTCTCGTTTGGCTTTAAGCACGGCATGCCCGTCGAGGCGGACATTATGATCGACGTCCGCTTCCTGCCCAATCCGTTTTACGATCCCGAGATGCGCACGATGACCGGTCTCGATAAAAAGGTCTCCGATTTTGTTCTGGACCACCCCAAGACGCAGGAGTTTTGGAAGGCTTGGACACAGCTGCTCGATACGGTGATGCCGGGCTATATCGCGGAGGGTAAGCCGCAGCTTTCTATCGCCATCGGCTGCACGGGCGGACAGCACCGTAGCGTCGCCATTGCCGAGGCCACGGCCCGTTACCTGGAAGGCGCCCAGTATCACGTGAGCATCTCCCACCGCGACCTGTCGCGCGCCAACACGAAGGCATAGGCCTGCATGTCGTTTACCGCTGAGGTGCGCGACGAGCTTGCGCGCTGCGAACCCGAATGTGAATACTGCGATTTGTCGACGCTTGCCGCCCTGACGCGTGTGAGCGGTACGCTTTCGTTGGCCGGCTCCGGGCGGTATCGTTTGACAGTCGCGACCGAGACGGGAGCCGTCGCGCGCACGATGATCACGCTGACGCATCGCATCCTTAAGCTCAAAACGGAATTCACCGTTCGTAAATCGGTCTTGCATAAGGTCCGTAACTATCTCATTACCCTGCCCGATCAACCCGACTTGGACAAGGCTCTGGTGCTGCTGGGCATTCTAGACCGCAGAGGAGGGCTCGTCGCTGGTGTTCCCCGACACATCGTTGCCCGTCCCTGCTGCAGGCTTGCCTACATCCGCGGCGCGCTCATCGCGGGCGGCTTCGTGGCCGATCCACGCGGCGATTTCCATTTGGAGATCGCGGTGCAGGGTGAGCAATATGCCAAGGGGCTTTGCGACCTGTTGGGGCAGATTGGGGTCCATGCTCGTGTTAATGCGCGGCGGGGGTCATATGCCGTGTACATTAAGAGCGCCGAGGAAATCGAGCATCTATTAAAGCTGATTGGTGCCAAGCGCAGCGTTGCCGAGATTGAGGAGGCGCGCGCGGTCAAGTTGGTTAAGAACGATGTGAACCGTCGCGTGAACGCCGAGCTCGCCAACCAGACCAGAAGCGCCGGTGCTGCCCAGCATCAGCTTGCGCTTATCGATGAGCTCGAGCAGCGCGGCCTTCGCGATGCGCTTCCGGATGCCTTGGCGGTCTTTTGCGACCTGCGCGAGCGCTATCCCGATCTGTCGCTGCGTGATTTAGGGGAGATGGCTGACCCTCCCTTGTCGAAGTCGGCCCTCTACCATCGAGTTTTGAGGCTTGAAAAGCTCATTGAAGCAAACAGGTAGTTTATAGTATCGACTTATATACGGATTTAGCTGCTATTTTATTCTTTAAAACGTTTTAACGTAAATTTGATTTTCAATTTCGACCATTCTCGTGAAATTCAAGTCAAAAAAAAGGTATATTAGGCGAGTGGTTAGTTTGTGGGCCTCAACGGCGGGCGCTGTAGCTTGCGGGGGCCTTACGAAAGGAGACACAATGGCAGTAAAGGTTGCTATTAACGGCTTCGGTCGCATCGGTCGTCTGGCTTTCCGTCAGATGTTCGGTCATGAGGGCTCCGAGATCGTCGCTATCAACGACCTCACCTCTCCCGATATGCTCGCTTACCTGCTGAAGTACGACTCCACGCAGGGCAACTACGCTCGCGATCACGAGGTCGTTGCTGGCGAGGATTCCATCACCGTTGACGGCAAGGAGATCAAGATCTACAAGGAGGCCGACGCCAACAACCTGCCTTGGGGCGACCTCGACGTCGACGTCGTTCTCGAGTGCACCGGCTTCTACACCAGCAAGGCTAAGGCTCAGGCCCACATCAACGCTGGCGCCAAGAAGGTCGTCATCTCCGCTCCGGCCGGCAGCGATCTGCCCACCATCGTGTACAACGTCAACCATGAGACGCTGACCGCTGAGGACAACATCATCTCCGCTGCTTCCTGCACCACCAACTGCCTCGCCCCGATGGCCAAGGGTCTGAACGACTTCGCTCCCATCGTGTCCGGCATCATGACCACCATTCACGCCTGGACTGGCGACCAGATGCCGCTCGACGGCCCGCAGCGCAAGGGCAACAAGCGTCGTAGCCGCGCCTGCGCCGTTAACATTGTCCCCAACACCACCGGTGCTGCCAAGGCTATCGGCCTGGTTCTCCCCGAGCTCAACGGCAAGCTCATCGGTGCCGCCCAGCGCGTCCCGACGCCGACCGGCTCCATCACCAACCTCTACGCTGTCGTTGACAAGAAGGTCACCGTCGACGAGGTCAACGCTGCTATGAAGGCCTACGCTGCCACCATCTCCGAGACCTTCGGTTACAACGAGGACGACATCGTCTCCACCGACATCATCGGCGAGACCCACGGCTCCATCTTCGACGCCACTCAGACCATGTGCTCTGACCTCGGCAACGGCCAGACTCTCGTTCAGGTCACCTCTTGGTACGACAACGAGAACTCTTACACCTCTCAGATGGTCCGCACCATCAAGTACTTCGAGAAGTTCGTTGCTTAATTTAGCTTTTAGCGAATAGCTCGTTGAGCGTCTAAAGAAGGGCGCGGCCTTATAGGGCTTACACCCTAGGGTCGCGCCCTTTTTATAGGAAATCGTCTGCCGTAATGGGAGGCAGACACGTACGAAAGGTAGAAGCAAACATGGCCTTTACCAAGAAGACCGTCCGCGACATCGATGTCGACGGCAAGCGCGTTCTCGTCCGCGTTGACTTCAACGTGCCTATCAAGGATGGCGTCGTTGGCGACACCACCCGCATCAAGGCTGCCCTGCCCACCATCAACTATCTCGTTGAGCACAACGCTCGCGTCATCCTCATGAGCCACCTCGGCCGTCCCGAGGGCACCGGCTTCCAGCCCGAGCTGTCCCTCGAGCCCGTCGCCAAGAAGCTCGCTGAGCTCTCTGGTCTCGACGTTGCCTTTGTCGCCGACACCTACGGCGAGAAGGCTGCCGAAACTGTCGCCGCCGTCGAGCCGGGCAAGGTCCTCGTTCTCGAGAACGTCCGTTTCGACAAGCGTGAGAAGAAGAACGATCCCGAGATCGCCAAGATCCTCGCTTCCTATGGTGACGTCTTCGTTCTCGATGCCTTCGGCACCGCTCACCGCGCCCAGGGTTCCGTTGTGGGCCCCGCCGCTTACCTGCCCGCAGTCGCTGGCTTCCTGCTCGAGAAGGAGGTCGACACGCTGACCGGCATCTTCGCCGAGCCCGAGCGCCCCTTCGTCGCTATCGTCGGCGGTTCCAAGGTTTCCTCCAAGATCGGCGTTCTCGATCACCTCATCGACTCCGCTGACACCCTGATCATCGGTGGCGGCATGGCCTACACCTTCTTCCTGGCTCAGGGCCTGACCGTCGGTCAGTCCCTCAAGGAAGAGGACTGGGTCGAGCGCGCTGGCGAGATGCTCAAGAAGGCCGAGGAGAAGGGCGTCAAGATCCTGCTCCCCATCGATAACCGCGTTGCCGATCACTTTGGCGAGGACGCTGTCCCCGAGGTTGTCGCTTCCGACGCTATCCCCGACGATCGTGAGGGCATGGACATCGGCCCCAAGACCGAGGAGCTTTACGCCGAGGCCGTCAAGGGCGCCAAGACTGTGTTCTGGAACGGCCCCATGGGCGTCTTCGAGTTTGACAACTTCGCTCACGGCACCCAGGCTATCGCCGAGGCTGTCGCCGAGGCCGACTGCACCTCGATCATCGGCGGCGGCGACTCTGTCGCAGCTGTCAACAAGTTCAACCTGGCCGACAAGATGAGCTGGATCTCCACCGGTGGTGGAGCTTCCATGGAGCTCGTCGAGGGTAAGGCCCTGCCCGGAGTGGAGGCGCTTCTCGATGCCTAATCGCACCCTTCTTATCGCTGGTAACTGGAAGATGAACAACGACGTCGCCGAGGCCGCCAAGCTCGCCGACGAGCTGGCTCAGGCTCTGCCCGAGGTTCCGGCTGGCGTCGAGGTGCTCGTCTGCCCTCCGACTATCGACATCACCACGGTTCATGACCGCATTCAGGCTGCCCCCATCGCCCTCGGTGCACAGAATGTGTACTGGGAGGCCAAGGGTGCCTTCACCGGTGAGTCCTCTTGCGACATGCTCAAGTCCGCTGGTTGCACCTACTGCATCATCGGTCACTCCGAGCGTCGCGACTACTTCCACGAGACCGACGAGGACCAGAACAAGAAGGCCAAGGCTCTCGTTGCCGCCGGTCTTGTTCCCGTCTTCTGCTGCGGCGAGTCCCTTGAGGTCCGCGAGGCCGGCACCTATGTCGAGCACGTCGTGAACCAGGTCAAGGCCGGCCTTGCTGGTCTTGAGATCACCTGCCCCAAGCAGGTCGTCGTCGCCTACGAGCCCATCTGGGCCATCGGCACCGGCAAGACCGCTACCGCCGAGGACGCTCAGGAGGTCTGCGGCGCTATCCGTGAGACCCTCAAGGAGATGTTCGGCGAGGAGCTCGCTAACGGCATCCGCGTTCTCTATGGTGGCTCTGCCAAGCCCGGCAACATCGCCGAGCTCGTCGCCAAGCCCGACGTTGACGGCGCCCTCGTGGGCGGCGCTTCGCTCAAGGCTGCCGACTTCGCCTCTATGGTCGTCAAGGCAGGCGAGTAGGACATATGGCACAGCGTCATCTTCCTGCACTCCTGATCATCATGGACGGCTGTGGCCTGGCTCCGGCCGATGGCGAGAACGCCGTCGCCGCTGCCAAGACGCCCTTCCTTGATAGCCTGTACGAGAAGTATCCTCACAACACGCTCGGTGCTTCGGGCGAGGACGTGGGCCTTCCCGACGGTCAGATGGGCAACTCCGAGGTGGGTCACCTCAACATCGGTGCCGGTCGCATCGTGTTCCAGGAGCTTTCGCGCATCAACAACGCCATCAAGGACGGCTCCATCGCCAAGAACGAGGTCTTCGTCAAGGCTATGGACGACGTCAAGGCCGAAGGCAAGACCCTGCACCTCATGGGCCTTATGAGCCCTGGCGGTGTTCATTCTCACATGAACCACGTCGAGGCTCTGGTCAAGATGGCTGCCCAGCATGGCGTCAAGACCGTTCGCGTCCACGCCTTCATGGATGGCCGCGACGTCGACCCGCAGTCCGGTGCCGGCTACATGAGCGAGTTCTGCGCCTTCCTGGCTAAGATCTCCGAGGAGACCGGTTGCGACGCTCGCGTTGCCACCGTTTCGGGCCGCTATTGGGCTATGGACCGCGACAACCGCTGGGAGCGCATCCAGCGTGCCTACGACGTCATGGTCAACGCGTCCGATGCCGATACCGACCCCGTTGCCGGTATCAAGGCCTACTACGAGAAGGATCCGCGCGGCGACGAGTTCGTCGAGCCCTTCGCTGCCCACAACGAGGGCATTCACGAGGGCGACGCGGCCATCTTCTTCAACTTCCGTCCCGACCGCGCTCGTCAGATGACTCGCGTGTTCACGGACAAGGAGTTCGACGGCTTTGAGCGCGAGCAGATTAAGCTCTCGCACTTTGTGACGATGACCGAGTATGATCCGACGTTTGACGTCGAGGTCGCCTTCCCCAAGACGTTCCCCGAGAACGTCCTGGCCGACGTTATCGCCGCCAATGGCCTGAA
>URUW01000111.1 GCA_900551205.1 uncultured Collinsella sp.
CGACGGTCGATCTTGTGCACACGGGCCTCTTGCCCCACCAAGGGCCCCTGTTCTATGTGCAGCACACCGTCTTCTATGCGCGCCACGCTGTTGCGCACCACGTCGTCGTCGTCGAGCACGCTGCGGTACCAGTCCTGTGCATCGTCCGGCATGGGCGCATAGGCCCGCTCCCTGCTGCCAGCAATGCGGCAGCCAAAACTCAACTGGGCCAAAGCCCTATCGAGCGCAGCGGCATCGTGCGTGGCGACGAAGAAGTATTCCTTGTACATGGGTTTGGTTTGGAGCGACCATGCGCCGTCCCGCTTAAACCAGAACTCCTTTTGCATCACAAAAGCGTTCTGCATCAGCTCGTGTGGGATAATACGGCGCACCTTTTCGCAGGTCTCGCGCTCTTTGCCGTTGGGGGTGTGGACCAGATACCAGCGGACGCGGCCGTGCTGGCTGTTGGTGGTGGCGCCGTTAAATGCGCCCGGCAGCTTCTCTTGGCGCCGTGCCGTCTGTTCCATGTTCTCGCCCCCTCTTTTGGATTTGCGATGCACGCAAATGCAAGGGCGTTTAGAACAGGCTTCTCGCTCGCAGCTAGGCGCAGTCGCAAAAGTACAGGTTTTTGTATCTTTCGACGTTGCTCATTATACGAGCAAACTGCTCACGTTTTCCCAGATTACACAAATTGCAGCGCGAACGGACACATCTCCATACGCCTCTACAAAAACCTGTACCTTTTTGCACAACAAAAAAAGCCGCCCTAACCAGCGGCTTTTCTTCTATAGATAACAAAAAAGGCGACCGCCCGCGAGGACGATCGCCTTTGTTAATTCTTGTATGGTTTGTGCTAGGCGCGAGTCTTGATCTCCTCAGTCACCTTCGCAACGAACTCGTCAACGCTCATCGGGACGGTCTCGTTGGAGCGATCGCGGACGGAAATGTTGCCGGCCTCGACCTCCTTCTCGCCCAGGATAAGCATGTAGGGCACGCGGTCGATGCTGCGGGCCTCGCGGATCTTGTAGCCGATCTTCTCGTCGCGGTCGTCGCAGACCACGCGAATGCCGGCCTCCTCCAGCTTGGCGCACACCTCGTGGGCGTAGTCGCGGCTCTTCTCAGAGACGGGAAGCGCCTTGACCTGCACGGGGGCGAGCCAGGTGGGGAACTTGCCCGCAAAGTGCTCGATCAGAATACCGATGAAGCGCTCGATGGAGCCAAAGCACACGCGGTGCAGCATGATGGGGCGCTTCTTGGTTCCGTCGGCGTCCACGTACTCCAGGTCAAAGTTGAGCGGCATCTGGAAGTCAAGCTGCACGGTACCGCACTGCCAGGTACGGCCGAGCGAGTCCTCCAAGTGGAAGTCGATCTTGGGGCCGTAGAAGGCGCCGTCACCCTCGTTGACCTCGTAGTCCATGCCCAGCTTCTCCAGAGCAGTGCGCAGGCCCTCCTCGGCGCGAGCCCAGTCCTCGTCCGAACCCATGGAGTCCTCGGGGCGGGTGGAAAGCTCAACGTGGTACTTAAAGCCAAACTTTTGGTACACGGAGTCGATGAGGTTAACCACGCCCACGATCTCGTCGGTCAGCTGGTCGGGACGCACAAACAGGTGGGCGTCGTCCTGGTTAAAGCAGCGCACGCGGAACAGGCCGTGCAGGGCGCCGCGCAGCTCGTGGCGGTGCACCAGGCCAATCTCGCCGGCGCGGATGGGCAGCTCGCGGTAGGAGTGCGGCTTGGAGGCGTACACCAGCACGCCGCCCGGGCAGTTCATGGGCTTAATGCAGTACTCCTCGTCGTCGATGACGGTGGAGTACATGTTGTCCTTGTAGTGGTCCCAGTGGCCCGAGGTCTTCCACAGCTGCTTGTTCATGATGAGCGGCGTGGAGATCTCCACGTAGCCGGCCTTGTGGTGAATCTCGCGCCAGTAGTCCAGCAGCGTGTTCTTAAGGATCATGCCGTTGGGCAGGAAGAACGGGAAGCCGGGGGCCTCGTCGCGCATCATAAAGAGGTCCATCTCGCGGCCGATCTTGCGGTGGTCGCGCTTCTTGGCCTCCTCCAACATGTGCATGTGCTCGTCGAGCTCTTCCTTGGTGGCAAAGGCGACGCCGTTGATGCGGGTGAGCATCTTGTTGTCCTTGTCGCCCTTCCAGTAAGCGCCCGAGACGCCGGTGAGCTTAAAGGCCTTGAGCGCCTTGGTGTAGCAGATGTGGGGGCCGACGCACATGTCGATGTAGTCGCCCTGCTGGTAGAAGGTGATACGGGCGTCGTCGTCCAGGTCGCCGATGTGCTCGACCTTGTACTTCTCGCCGCGCTCCTCCATAAGGGCGATGGCCTCGGCGCGGGGCTTCTCGTACACGGAGAACTTGAGGTTCTCCTTGACGATCTTCTTCATCTCGGCCTCGATCGCGGGGAAGTCGTCCTCGCTGATCTTGACGCCCTCTGGCAGGTCGACGTCGTAGTAGAAGCCGTTGTCGGTCGCGGGGCCGTAGGCAAAGTCAGCCTGGGGGTACAGGCGCTTGATGGCCTGCGCCATGATGTGCGCGGCGGAGTGGCGGATGACGTGCGTGACCTCGTCCTGCGGGAGCTCGGCCACCGAACCGTCATTGTAGAGTGCCTTCATGGGTATGTTTTCTCCTCTCGGATGCCTGATGCAAGTGCGTGCGATGCGCTCGGCGTTTTTGACTTGCATCATTATAGGCAGGTTGCCATGGTATACAAGCGCCCGCCGCACCTTAATGGTACGGCGGGCGATTTTCTACGCATGCTTCATCGTGTGGGGGCGGGTTGCGCGTGTGGCTTGTGGCGCGTGAGGCGCCCGTGGCTTGCGGCCGGCCCGGCGATGGATGCGTTACTGGATGCGAGTTCGGCAGTAGGGGCAGACCTTCCAGTGCGCATCGAGCGGGCGATGGCAGCTGGGGCACACGTTGCGAACCTGCGTATCGCACACCGGGCAGACGACGAAATCCTTCTCGATGGGCGCGCCGCACTGCGGGCAGGTGCCGTACTGGGCAAGCTGGCGCTCGCGCAGGGCCATGTCCAGCTCCTGCTCCTCGCGGTCGGACGCGTAGGAGTGCGGGCGCAGGACCAGGTAGGCGATGAGACCCACAAACGGGATGAGGGCGATGATGCCCCATGCCACGTAGGCGCTGGCGCCGCGGCGGCGAGCGTCGATGAACACATAGACGACCGACAGCACATACAGGGCGATGATAAAGCCAACGAAGGCATAGACGACGCCCATAAGCTGCGGCGACATGAGCTCGGAGATGTACTTGGACATTGAGGTGTACCTTTCGGAATATTTATAGTTCGGTCAAGTTTACCACGGGGTTTGTTTATATGGGACCACGGCTAGGCGCGGGGCTGGCGCGGACACAAACATCTCAATCTGTAACAGGTGGGAGTGGAATCCGGGTCTAGATGTTACAGATCGAGACACAGGGGTCCCTCCCCGACTTCAATCTCGATCTGTAACATCTAGGGTCTCAAAACCCCTCTTACTGTTACAGATCAAGACATTCAAAATCCACCGGAAGGTTTGTCTTGATCTGTAACATCTAGAACCCAAATCATCAGCTAACTGTTACAGAACGAGACATACGAATAACCCGACGGGCTAACGTCTTGATCTGTAACACGTAGGACCGCAATTCCCCTCCTACTGTTACAGATCGAGACGAACGTGCGCCTGTGGTCTCAACATCTCAATCTGTAACATGTAACGGCGACGACCGCGAGGTTGGGTGGGAAGATCTCGTGGTCTAACGTGGCCGGCATCCGTGCTGGGCGGTCCTCGTCTGCCGTTGGCGGGTGTTGCGGGGCTGTTCGCCGCATTGCCGCCGCGCTGTGGATGTATAGACCGTAGGATAGTCTTATTGACAGCCTGTCAACTCGTCTGGGAGGCACTGTGAGCGAAACGTTTGATATCGCGATTGTCGGCGCGGGCATCACCGGATGCGCCATCGCGCGGCAGCTCGCGCGGTTTGACCTGTCCATATGCGTGGTCGAGGCAGCCAACGATATCGCGCTGGGAACATCGAAAGCCAACGGCGGCCTGGTGCACGCCGGCTACGATCCGACACCGGACACGGTTAAGGCGCAGGTCAACGCCCGTGGCTGCGAGTTGTACGGTGCGTGGGCGCAGGAGCTGGGCTTTCTGTTCTGCCGCACCGGGTCGATGGTGCTGGGTTTTAACGACGAGGACCGCGCGCGCCTGGAGCAGCTACGGTGCAACGGCCATGCCAACGGCGTGCCCGAGCTGTCGATCATCGGACCCGAGCGCATCCACGAGCTGGAGCCGCGCGCCAGTGCCGATGCAACGTGCGCGTTGTGGTGCCCATCGACTGGGTTTGTCGACCCGTTTGAGGTTGCCATCGCCGCGCTGGAGAACGCCGTGGCCAACGGGGTGACGTTTATGCGCTCCGCACCGGTGGAGGCGATTGAAATCGCGGGCTCGGGCGACGACGTGCGCTTTACGTTGGCGACGCCCGCCGGAGACGTGCGCTGCCGCTACATG
The DNA here is from genome assembly GCA_900551205.1 of uncultured Collinsella sp. Taxonomy (GTDB): domain Bacteria; phylum Actinomycetota; class Coriobacteriia; order Coriobacteriales; family Coriobacteriaceae; genus Collinsella. The sequence goes on from URUW01000111.1 coordinate 4,493, forward strand.
ATCAACGCCGCGGGCAACGGCGCCGCGGACATCTCGCATATGGCGGGCGCCGAGGAGTTCCAGATGGTCTGGCGCCAGGGCAACATCGTGGTGCTGGACAAAGAACCGCGCGCGCTGATGCCACTCTACCCCGTTCCCACGCCGGTGTCCAAGGGCGTTATCGTCACGGGTACCGTACACGGCAACACCGTGATTACCGCGACCGCCGCCGTGCGCGAGCCGGGCGATACACAGACCTACGCGACCGATATCAACGCGCTCCTGACCGGTGCGCGCAAGCTGGTGCCCGATCTGGACACGCGCCGCGTGGTGCGCGCGTTCGCCGGCGGGCGCCCGGTCATTCAGGGTACAAACGACTTTTTTATTGGGCAGTCGGCCGTGGTGCCGGGGCTATTCCAGGCGGCGGGCATCCAGTCGCCGGGCGTGGCGAGCGCACCGGCCATTGCCGAGCGCATGGAGCAGGCACTGCGCAATTCCGGCGTAGCCCTGCGCGAACGTGCCGATTGGAACCCGATCCGCCGCGCGCAGGACGACTTTGACCTCGCGCCGCTTGCGCGCAAGGAAGAACTCATTGAGTCCGATCCCGCGTGGGGGCAGATCGTCTGCCGCTGCGAGACGGTGCCCGAGGCCGAGATTGTAGCCTCGATTCGACGCCGTCCGGGCGCGGTTTCGGTCGAGGGCGTCAAGCGCCGCTGCCGCGCCGGCATGGGTCGGTGTCAAAGTGGCTTTTGCCAAAGCCGCGTGGTGGCGATCCTGGCGCGCGAGTTGGCCTGCGACCCCAGCGAAGTGCTGTTGGAAGATGCTGGATCTTGGCTGGTCGAGGGACCACTGAAGGGGGTGCGCTAGAATGGCGACGTTTGATATGCGCAACAAACGCGCAGAGGCCGGAACCATAGCGTCGGTAGCAACGCAGGCCTTCGACGTGGTCGTCATCGGAGGAGGCCCCGCCGGCATGGCTGCAGCGCTGGCCGCGCATAAGGCCGGAGCACGCGTGGCCATCGTGGAGCGCGAACAGCACCTGGGCGGAATCCTCCGCCAGTGCATCCACCCCGGCTTTGGCCTGTCGCACTTTAAACAGGAGCTCACCGGTCCCGAGTACGCGCAGCGCTTTATCGACCAGGTGCACGCAACCGACATTGCGCTGTTCCTCAACAGCATGGTGCTTGGGATTGATTCAGGCGAGCCTGCAGAAGACACCGAGGTCCATACCGTCACGCTCATGAACCCTGCCGGCATGTTGCAGCTCACCGGGCGCGCGGTCGTCCTTGCCATGGGTTGCCGTGAGCGCACCCGCAGCGAGATCAAGATCCCCGGCAGTCGTCCCGCCGGTGTGTTTACGGCGGGCCTGGCGCAGCGATACATCAATATCGAAAACCTTAAACCCGGCTCGCGCGCCGTCATTTTGGGCTCGGGTGACATCGGGCTGATCATGGCGCGCCGTTGCACGCTCGAGGGGATTTCGGTCGAGGGCGTGTACGAGCTCATGCCGTACGCCAACGGCCTGCGCCGCAACGTCAAGAACTGCCTGGACGACTTCGGCA
>URUW01000112.1 GCA_900551205.1 uncultured Collinsella sp.
TAAGTTGCGGTGGAATAGTTCCTGTTTTGACTTTCAGAGGCCTTAAACAGGAGCTATTCCACCGCAGCTGATGAGGGGGCGTGATTAGGCGACGGGCTTTGCACGGCGTATGGCCGGGAACAGTACGGTGATGGCGAGGATGACGCCCACGACGGTAATCGCCCCGCCCGCGAAGCCAATCCAAGCGATACCGGGACCCGAAACCACGGCGCCACCGATTGCGGTGCCCGTGCCGATACCCAGATTGAACAGGCCCGAGAAGATCGACATGGCGACAGCCGACAAATCCGCCGGTGTGTACTTGATGAGCTCGGCCTGAAACGCCACGTTAAAGGCCGTGGAGCAGCAGCCCCATAGCGCGCAAACAGCGAGAACGGCGACGAGCGACGGTGCGGCCGGACCCATGAGCAGCAGAGCCACCGGCACGCCGGAGAGTGTGATAGCCAAGAACGGAAAGCGATGCCCATCGAACAGTCGGCCGAACAGCCAGCTTCCGAGCAGACCGGAGCAGCCAAACGCCGTCAGCGTCATGGTAATAGCGCTTGCGTCGACGTGCGCGACCTGTGCCAGGAACGGCTCGATATAGCTGTAACCCGCATAATAGCCGGTCGCCATAAAGACCGTGACCGCATACAGCGCGATGAGGAACGGGTTCTTGAGCAGCTCGGGCAGCTGTTTGAGCGTAAAGCGCTCGCCCGCCGGTATGGCCGGGAACACCGCGGCTTGGTACACCACCGCGGCGGCAGAGAAGGCACCGACCGCGGCAAATGTCATGCGCCAGCCCACGGCAAGGCCGATGGCGCGGCCGATCGGCAGGCCAAAGATCTGCGCGATGGACGAGCCCGTGGCGATTATGCTGATCGCGAGCGCCCCGTGGCGGGTGTCGACTAGGCGCGAGGCCATGATCGAGGCGACTGACCAGAACACGGCATGCGCGCAGGCGACCACCAGACGCGCGCAAACCAAAATGGGATATGTCGGTGCCACAGCGGACAGGAACTGGCCGAGCGAAAACACGGCCAAAACGCCCAGCAGCATCCGCTTGAACTCAAAGCGCGAGGCAAACACCATAAGCGGCAGCGACAGCAGCATGACGCCCCAGGCATAGACCGAGATCATGATGCCTGCCTGGGCCTCGGTGAGCGAGAACGACGCGGCGATATCAGTCAGAAGGCCGATGGGCATGAACTCCGACGTGTTGAATACGAACGCGCAGCAGGCGAGCCCGATAAGCGGGAGCCACTGCTTGAGTGAGATGCCATCTTGTCTTGCCTGAGCCATGTAGAAACCTCTCCGATTGTCTTGAGCGGTGGGCGATTATATAGCAACGGCCCCGCATCCGTCAGCAACAGATGCGGGGCCGCAATCAACTCAATACACAGGGGTTGCGCCGTCAATAAATAGCTAAGCCAACCCCAGCAATATGCCCGCCGAATGCACGACAAACGCCACGATCCAGGCGACCGTCACCTGAAACGCGAACACGGCAACGGCGTAGCGTCCGCCCAGCTCACTCTTGACGGCGCCGATTGCCGCTACGCAGGGCGGGTACAGCAGCGTAAAGACCAGGAACACATAAGCGGTAAACGGCGAAAACATGGTCGACAGTGCCGCGGGCGAGGTCGCGCCCAAAAGCACCGTGAGGGTCGAGATGACACTCTCCTTGGCGATAAGTCCGGTGACGAGCGCCGTGGATGCTCGCCAATCGCCAAAGCCGAGCGGGGCCAACACCGGCGCGATGATGCTACCCAGACCGGCAAGCAGACTCTGCGACTGATCGGCGACCACATTAAAGCGGATGTCGAACGTCTGCAGGAACCAGATGACCACCGTAGCGGCAAAGATAATGGTAAAGGCCTTGGTAATAAAGTCCTTGGCCTTATCCCATGCCAGCATCACCGTCGTCTTGACGCTTGGCAGGCGATAGTTGGGAAGCTCCATGATAAACGGTACCGGGTCGCCCTTAAATGCCGTGCGGTTGAGCACCAAAGCCGCGATGCAACCGACTGCAATGCCAATCAAATAGAGCGAGACCATGGCGGGAACTGTCGCCTGCGGGAAAAACGCCCCGCACAGCAGACCGTAGACCGGCAACTTGGCCGAGCAGCTCATGAACGGCGTGAGCATGACCGTCATCTTGCGGTCGTGCTCGGATGGGAGCGTACGGGTCGACATGATAGCCGGCACGGTGCAGCCAAAACCGACGAGCATGGGGACGAAGCTGCGGCCCGAAAGGCCAAAGCGACGCAGTACCTTATCCATAACAAAGGCCACGCGTGCCATGTATCCGGAGTCTTCCAGAATGGAGAGGAACAAGAAGAGCACGACGATGATCGGCAGGAAGGTCAGCACGCTACCCACGCCCGTGAGCACGCCGTCGACCGCGAGTGAACGCACCACGTCGTTGGTGCCAAACGCCTTGAGGCCCGCGTCGGCCGAAGCAATGATGGCAGCAATGCCGTCCTCCATGAGGCCCTGCAACGCCGCGCCGATCACGCCGAACGTCAGCCAAAAGACGAGGCCCATGATCACCAGGAACGCCGGAATGGCCGTGTAGCGACCCGTCAGGATGCGATCGATCTTGACGGAGCGCACGTGCTCGCGGCTCTCGTGGGGCTTCACCACGCAGCGTCCGCACACGTCGCCGATAAAGGTAAAGCGCATGTCGGCCAACGCGGACAGGCGGTCGGTGCCCGCCTCGCCCTCCATCTGGGTAATGATGTGCTCGATGGCGTCGAGTTCGTTGCGGTCCAGGTGAAGCGCCTTTGTCACCAGCTCGTCGCCCTCGACCAGCTTGGTCGCTGCAAAACGCACCGGGATATGCGCCGTCGCGGCGTGGTCCTCGATAAGGTTGGCAATGCCGTGGATGCAGCGATGCAGTGCACCGCCGTCCGGACCGTCGGGCGCGCAAAAGTCCAGGCGGCCGGGACGCTCGCGGAACCGCGCCACGTGCAGAGCGTGCTCCACCAGCTCGCCGATGCCCTCGTTGCGGGCAGCGCTAATGGGGACAACGGGCACGCCCAGCAGGCTCTCGAGCAGGTTGACATCGATGGCGCCGCCGTTGGCCGTCACCTCGTCCATCATGTTGAGCGCAATGACCATGGGACGGTCGAGCTCCATGAGTTGCAGCGTCAAATACAGGTTGCGCTCGATGTTGGTGGCGTCGATGATGTCGATGATGGCATCGGGATGCTCGTCGAGGATGAATTGGCGGCTGACGATCTCCTCGCCTGTGTACGGCGACAGCGAATAGATGCCGGGCAGATCGGTGACGCTCGCCTCGGGGTGATTGCGGATGGTTCCGTCTTTGCGGTCGACCGTCACGCCGGGAAAGTTACCGACGTGCTGGTTGGAACCCGTCAGCTGGTTGAACAGCGTGGTCTTACCGCAGTTTTGGTTGCCGGCGAGGGCAAAATGCAGCGGCGAGCCCTCGGGCACGGCCGTCTTTGCCGCGCGGGGCGAATACGTTCCCTCGCCGAGTGCCGGGTGCTCCGTCGTGCCGATTGCGGCGTTCACACGCGGACCCGTATCGGTGTCATGAATGCCCACGAGCTCGATGCGAGCGGCATCGTCCTTGCGCAGCGTCAACTCGTAGCCGCGCAGGCGAATCTCGAGCGGGTCGCCCATGGGGGCGTACTTCATCATGGTGACTTCGGTGCCCGGCGTTAGACCCATGTCCAAAATATGCTGTCGGAGCGCCTGATCGTCGGATGTCACCGATGCGACAACGGCGTCCTTTCCAATCTCGAGTGTATCGAGCTTCACGCGCTCATCCTTTCGTTAGACGCGGTTAACCGTTTACCGGGGCTAACCAACTCGTAACGACAAATGATAGCGCTCTGAACTATTTTATAAAGTCAAATACCGATGTTTACCTGCGCAAACTTTATGCGGTGCGCCCCGAAAGCTCTTTGCGCATACCGCTCAGCGAGATCGAAACGGAACCCGACCGCGCGGTAGCAGTGAGTCGATCACCCTCGACTGACCCCGTGCATGCAAAGGGCGCCTTGCCCATCAAGACATGGGAGATAGTACCCGAGAGTTCAAAGAAATCGCCTTCAGCGCGGGCACTCGAGAGAGCGATATTGAGACCCCTGACGTTTAGTACTGCCCTGAGCACGCCGTTCACCCCATGTGAAAACGTCACCTCGCCGCGTTTACTCCCCACCGGCGTCTGGGCCGAAACCACATACGTACCCTCAAGCATGGCTCCTCCTCTAAGCAGACTTTTTGAAACGGGCAAGTAGTCTACTTTTACATATGGCGCTCCAGGAAGCGGAAGGCTAGGCGGATCCAAGGACGGACTGCCACCTGCTTGTCCTCGTTGTCGACCGCGGTGTTGGCGTTGCCGAGCGAAAGGCCGTGACCGCCCTGGTCAAAGACGTGCATCTCGCAAGCGACGCCCTCCTCGGCCATGCGCTGCGCAAACGGATAGACCTGCGCAATCGGCGCCGTCTTGTCGTCCGAAACGCCCCACACAAAGGTCGGGGGCATCTGGCGCGAAACGTGCGTGGTAGGGCAAATGTCGGCCAGGTGCTCATCGGTCGCCTCGCCGCCCGTCACCATCGACAGATAGTCGTTGAGCAAATCGCGCCCCGTCTTGCCACCCGTCTTGGGCACGCGCAGGTCGATGCGCGGGTCGCGCGTCTGCATATCGCGCACATAGGCAAGGTCGAGCAACGGATAGCCCAGCACCACGGCGTCGGGACGAATATCCTCCGGACGAGCCCCGGCAAGGCCCGCGAAAGGTCCGGTCTTCCACTGCGTTGCCAACGAGGCGCAGATCATGCCGCCCGCCGAGAAACCCACGATGCACACGCGCTTGGGATCGACATGCCACTCGTCGGCGTTGGCGCGCACGGTAGCGACCATCTTGGCGAGGTCCGCCTGCGGGTGCGGAAAGCTCACGTCGCCCGTGGCGCTCGTCACATAGTTGAGCACAAAGGCCTGGTAGCCGCGGTCCAAAAACGCAAACGCCACCGGGTCCTGCTCGTGCGGAGCGATATGCGTAAACCCGCCTCCGCCGCAGATGATCACCGCGGGGCGGCGGCCATTGGGCTTGTCGGGCAGCGGCTCGGCACCCAGATACGTAAACGTCGCCGGATAATCCTCGGTCGGCTCCTCGCCCCACAGCGCATGGTTCTCAATAATCATAGGTGCTCCCTCCGTGCGATTCGTGCGCACTCGTTTTTCGCACCTTAGCGTACCCCACTTGAGCCCGCGGCGCAGAAACACCCCCGCAATAAGTTGGCCTTCAACTGATATATCACAAAATCGCTGTTCAGAGGTATCGTTGGACAGCGTAAAATAGGAGCGCTGACCGTGCTGGGAAACACGTACGAAACGTTTCCGGCAAACCACACGCGTGCAACATGCGCGCCTGATACGTTGGAGGCATCTATGGGTCTGCTCGATTCGCTCAAGTCCACGTTCACTTCGTCGGGCGAGGCGTCCGTTCCGCCCGCAGCAAGCTTCGCCACCCGCGAAGGCGTCATCTACGCTCCTGTCAACGGCGTGCTCGTCAATCTGAGTGAGGTTCCCGACGAGACCATCGCCTCGGGCATGCTCGGCCAGGGCTACGGCATCGAGCCCATTACCGGCACCATTTACGCCCCCGCTAACGGCCGTATCGGCGCCACCACCGTCACCAACCACTCCATCGGCATGATCACCGAGGACGGTCTTCGCGTGTTCATCCATGTTGGCCTGGGCACCGTGGAAATGAACGGCAAGGGTTTTGCCCGCTTTGTCGAGATGGGCGACACGGTCAAGGCCGGCCAGCCGCTCATCAGCTTCGACCGCGACGCTATCAAGGCCGCCGGTCACGAGGACATTGTGACCGTCATCATCTCTGAGCTCGACCGCCTCAAGAGCATCGACCACGTCGGCGAGTCTGGCACGCTTATCGGCGGCAATCCGCTCGTCAAGCTTGGCGATCCGCTGCTGGTTGCCAAGACCAAGTAGCCAGGCCCCGCGCCACACAGCCAAAAGGCACCTCGTCAGGCGCCCGCGACCATTTGGCC
>URUW01000113.1 GCA_900551205.1 uncultured Collinsella sp.
TAAAAATCGCTTGCATTGTGGAATTCGGGGGCTTTGTCATATCCATTTCAAAAGAGCCTGCTGCCGCGATTTGACTGTCGCATAATGCAAGGCCATTGCGGTACCGAGCTATGGAAAGACGCCTGCGGAATTGTCCTACCGATAAGCGGACAAGCCTCCGGCTGGTGCCTTCGCCGTGGTAAGGTAAGCCGAATTGTTTCCAGGCTGTTTCGGGGGAGTAGAATGAGCAAAGAGTGCGTCGAGCAGGTCGAAGGCGCAGGAGCTTCGGTGCCGATGACCGATATATCGAACATTGATGTGCCCGAGGGAACCGACGAGCTCAGCCGCAACACCCGTCGCGCATGGCGCGACCGCCTGAACAGCGCTTCGACGCGCAAGATGATCACGGGCGTCTTGGCTACGCTGGTGGGCGGTTCGTTTTGGGGCTTCTCGGGCACCAGCGCGAGCTTTCTGTTCGATACCTACCACGTCGACACCTTGTGGCTTATGAGCGTGCGTCAGATTCTCGCCGGTCTACTCTTTATGGCCGTGGTTGTTACGCGCGACCGCGAGCGCCTGGTTAAGCTCTGGACCACACCCGCCGATCGCAAGCAGCTGCTGCTCTTTACCGCCTTTGGCCTGCTGTTCAACCAGTTTTGCTATCTATCGGCCGTGCGCCTGACGAACGCCGGAACCGCGACGGTGCTCCAGTGCCTGCAGCTCGTTATCATCATGGGCTACACCTGCGTGACCGATCGCCGCATGCCGCGTACTCGCGAAGTCATCGGCATTGGCTTGGCTCTGGGTGGAACCTTTTTAATCGCCACCGGTGGCGACCCCACCAGCCTGAATATCTCGCCGCTCGGTCTGATCGCGGGTCTCATGTGTGCGGTCAGCGCTACATGCATGGCGGTGATTCCCGCCAAGATCCTGCCCGAATACGGCAGCCCCATCGTCACGGGCTCGGCAATGCTCACGGCGGGCGTGGTCTCGTGCGTCTTCGTGCAGCCCTGGGCGCATATGCCGGCGCTCGACGCTGCCGGCGTCGAGGCGCTCGCGGTGTTCGTGGTTATCGGCTCGTTTTTTGCTTACATGCTCTATATGCAGGGCGTTAAGGACATCGGCTCGGTGCGTGCGAGCCTCATCGGAACTGTGGAGCCGGTTTCGGCGACCATCACCAGCGCCGTTATGCTGGGCACGGTGTTTTTGCCGACCGACCTTATCGGCTTTGCCATGATCATCGTGATGATGTTCCTCACGGTGTAGTTGACGCCGCCGCCAAGACAGAAAAGGTGTTGTGCCACATTTTCGCCAATTGACGTCCGTGTCTGGAGTTTAGCTGTCGATGCTCAAAATGCCATAAACTAGTAACGTTATGGACTTTTTCATTGCGACTCAATTGCGAGGATTTCTTTATGGCTGGTAATCACTTTAAGGGCAGCGATAGCGGCCGTCCTGCAGTTCCGCCGCGTCCGAACGGGGCTGGTAAGGCCGGCACGCCGGGCGGCGCTGGACAGGGCGGCTCCGGTAAGCGCGTGTCCCCGGGCGAGACGGCGATGTTTACCGCTCTGTACGAGCAGTCTCAAAAGGCAAAAAAGACCGGCCGTGCAAGAAGGAGTGTCTTTGCGGGCGGTGCAACCTCCGCGTCGCAGCCGAGCGGGGCTCCTTCGGTACCTGCGAACAACGCAGGTGCTGCCAACGCCGCGAATATTGCCGGCAACGTTAATGCCGGCAAGGCCGCCAACAATACTCCCTCTGCCGGTGGCGCGGGGCTTACGGGTAACCTTGGCACGATTTACACCGGCGCCTCCGAGACTGGCACGTTCGCCCGCCTGGATGATAGCGGTGCCGAGTTTGCGGGCTCGGGTTCCAAGGAAGATTATTACGATTTTGGCTTGAACTACGGTAGCGACGCTTCGTCGAGTTCGACCTCTGACGGTCTGGTCCGTCATCGCCATCGCAAGGGCGAGCGCAAAAAGCGTCACACTGGCGCCATTATTGCCGCTGTAGTCGCGGTGCTTCTCGTTGCGCTTGGCGCAAGCGGCTTTATGCTGCTTAACTCGGCAAAGACCGTAAAGAGCGAAGCGAAGGAGGCTGTCGAGATCGTCGGTGGCCTTAAGGACAAGGTCACGTCGGGCGATTTTTCGACGCTGCCTGACGACGCGAAGAAGATTGATGAGCTTTGCGACAGCATGAAGGCGGAGACCTCGAGCCCGCTGTGGACGGCGGCTTCGTTTATCCCGGTGTATGGCAGCGACATCAATGCGGCCCGCACCATGATCGACGCCCTGTCCGATGTCTCGAGCAATGCGCTGGTTCCCATGGCCGATAACCTTTCGCAGGCCACGCCCGGCAAGCTGTTTCAGGACGGCATGATTAACGTGTCCGCGCTGCAGGCCGTTGCCGATTCGCTTTCCGATAGCTCCAAGGTGTTCAAGAGCGCCAACGAGAAGATCCAGGGCATTGGCGATACTCATATTTCCCAGGTGACCGAGCTGGTCGATAAGGCCAAGGACGGCTTTGCCACCCTCAACGGCGCGGTTGACGCGGCGGAGAAGGTCGCCCCCGTCCTTCCCCAGATGCTCGGCGCCAACGGCCAGACGCGTAACTACCTTGTGTACGCCATGAACAACGTCGAAATTCGTGCCTGCGGCGGCTTTGGCGGTTCGCAAGGTTTGATTTCGGTCACCGACGGCCAGATGTCGATTGGCGAGTTTGTTCCCCGCATTGGGCTCAGTGAGGATGAGGCAGTCGAGAGTGTCGACGAAGAGGATGAGGCGCTGTTCGGCAACCACAGTAACCTGTACAACTCGGGCAATACCTATTCGCCTGATTGGCCCCGCAACTCGCAGCGTGTCGCCGCGCTGTGGAAGTCCCAATATGGGCAGGACGTTGATGGCGTCGTCGGCATCGACCCGGTGTTCCTGCAGTATCTGCTGGGCCTGGTCGGTAACGTGTCGCTGCCCGACGGAACGGTTGTCGACGGCACCAACGCCGCAAAGGTCCTCATGCACGATGTGTACTGGAACTATCCGGTCGAGGAGTCGGACGGCATCTTTGCATCCGTCGCCAGCGCTGCCTTCGACAAGATCCTTGGCGGTATCGGCGATGTCGATGTTACGAAGCTTGTCAGCGCCGTTGAGCGCGGTGCCGAAGAGGGCCGCCTGATCGCGTGGATGAAAAACGATGACGAGCAGAACGCTATCAAGGAGATGAACATCGACGCCTCGCTGCCCGATCCGGATGACCCGAGTGAAGATCCCGTTGCTGGTGTCTACTTTAACAACCTGAGCTTCTCCAAGCTCGACTGGTACCTGAATGCCGATACGCAGATTGGCCAGGGCATCAAGAACGGTGACGGCACATGCTCGTATCGCATCGCCGTTACCCTGACGAACATCATGACGCAGGAGGAGGCCGGCAAGCTGCCCGACTACGTCGCGGCGAGCGCGCCCGATGCCGCGCGCGACGACGAGCGTCTGAATGTCTCGTTGTTTGCCCCGACGGGCGGCAACATTACTGATCTGACCGTCGAGGGCACCCAGTTTGGTCTTGGCGCCGCTACGTGGCATGGAATCCCCTTCTATTCGGGCACCGTTGACCTGCATGCTGGCGAGACGACGACGATCACATATACGCTGACCACGTCAGCCGAGGCGGGGGACAAGCCGCTTACGCTGCGTCAGACTCCTACATGCCAGGCGGCTCGCGACAGCGCGTCGGCGTAGGGTTTTTCTGGTAGCGCAGATAATCGAGTACCATTTTGGGGCGGACAGGCAATCTGTTCGCCCCTATTTTGTAAGGAGAGCGCATGAAGTACTTTGGCACCGACGGCTTTCGCGGTGAGGCTAACGTTGGGCTGACGGTAGAGCACGCTTATAAGATTGGCCGTTTTGTGGGCTGGTATTACGGCGCCAACCGCGAGCGCAAGGCGCGCGTCATCGTGGGTAAGGACACGCGTCGCTCGAGTTATATGTTTGAGGCGGCGCTGGTGAGCGGCTTGGTCGCGAGCGGCGCGGACGCCTATATGCTGCACGTGATCCCCACGCCGGGCGTAGCGCATCAGACCGTGGAAGGCTGCTTCGATTGCGGCATCATGATCAGCGCGAGTCACAACCCGTTTTGCGATAACGGCATTAAGCTCGTCAATAGCGACGGTTTTAAGATGGACGAGGACGTACTGGAGCTCATCGAGGACTACGTCGATAGCAAGAGCGAGGTGCCGCTGGCCACGGGCAACCACATCGGCGCCACGGTGGACTACATGCAGGGCCGCAACCGCTACATTGCCTCGCTCATCGCCAGCGCGAACTTTTCGCTTCAGGGCGTCAAGATCGGCATCGACTGCGCCAACGGCTCGGCGTCCTCGGTGGCCAAGCCGGTGTTCGACGCGCTGGGCGCCGACGTGCGCGTGATCAATGCCGCGCCTGATGGTTTTAACATCAACGTCGACTGCGGCTCCACGCATATGGAGCGTCTGCAGCGCCATGTGGTGGAGCAGGGCCTGGACGTGGGCTTTGCCTACGACGGCGATGCCGACCGCTGCCTGGCCGTGGACGAGCGCGGCCGCGTGGTCGATGGCGACCAGATCCTGTACGTGTGCGGCGTGTACCTGAACAAGCACGGTCGCCTTTCGGGCGGTACCGTGGTTCCGACGATTGCCAGCAACTTTGGCCTGATCAAGTCGTTGGAGCTTGCCGGCCTAAGTGTCGTGACCAGCGGTGTGGGCGACCGTCACGTGTATGCCAAGATGCGCGAGGGCGGTTACAGCCTGGGCGGCGAGCAGACGGGCCATACGATCTTTGGCGATATCGAGCGCACGGGCGACGGCATTATGACCTCGCTGCGCGTGATGGAAGTGATCCGCGCCGAGCGCGAGACGCTCTCGCAGCTCACGGCTCCGTGCAAGCTGCTGCCGCAGGCGCAGGTGGCCGTGCGCGTGGCGGACAAGGACGCCGCGCTCGAGAACATGGGCGTGCAGAACGCCATCGCCGAGGCCGAGGCTGCGCTGGCAGGCGAGGGCCGCGTGCTCGTACGCAAGAGCGGAACCGAGTCGGTTATCCGCGTGCTGGCCGAGGCGCCCGACCAAGCATCCGCCGATGCCGCCATGAAGCGCATCGCCAACGCACTCGAGGCTCTGTAGTTACGCGGTTTTACCAAACCGCGTAACTGCTCGACGCTGCAAACGCCCCTAAGCGGCAATCTGACGTTCAATTTCAAGGGCGCGACCAGAAGGTCAGCGCCCTTTCATTTCACGTCGCCTTGCTCGCTTAGGGTCGTTTTCGCTGACGTTGCCAAGACATTGGCGTCAACATGGTTGGCGTTGGCGATGGCGTGCTGGTCAATCCTTACAACTCGTACAGCGTGGTGAACTTGTCCTGCAGGTAGCTGCAGTAGTAGCGGGCGTCAAAGGCCATGCCGCAGGCGCCCTTGATGAGTTCCGGCGCGTCTTTGGCGCGGCCCCACTGCCAAATGTGCTCGCCCAGCCAGGCGCGGACGGGCGCCAGATCGCCGCTCGCGCAGGCGCCATTGAGGTCGACACCGTCGCGGCACATGGCCGGCACAAACATGGCGTCGTAGGCGCTACCCAGCGCATAGGTGGGGAAGTAGCCAAACGAGCCGCCGCTCCAGTGCGTATCCTGCAGGCAGCCGTGCGTGTCGTCGGGAACGGGAATGCCCAGGTACTCGTTCATAAAGCGGTTCCAAAGCGCGGGGATGTCCTTGGCCGTGGCCTCGCCGGCAAACAGCATGCGTTCAATCTCGTAGCGCACCATAATATGCAGCGGATAGGTGAGCTCGTCGGCCTCGGTGCGGATCAGCGACGGCTGCGCAATGTTCACGGCGCGGTAGAGCGTGTCCTCGTCCACGTCGCCGTAGGCCTCGGGCGCGTGACGGCGCAGCACCTGCAGCAGCGGTCCCATAAAGGCGCGGCTGCGGCCCACGGTGTTCTCAAAGAAGCGGCTCTGGCTCTCGTGGATGCCCATGGAGGTGCCGCCCTCCAGGCACGTGCGCGCATAGGCGGGATTGACGCCTAGCTC
>URUW01000114.1 GCA_900551205.1 uncultured Collinsella sp.
GTTGAGCTCAAGGCCCCGACGGCCGGCGAGCTGGCGCAGATTCGCGCGCTCATCCAGGAACACGTGGACGCGACGCAGAGCCCGCGCGGCATTAAGCTGCTCTACAGCTTTGAGACGATGAGCAAGCACTTTGTGAAGGTCATTCCGACCGAGTACGAGCGCGTGCTGGCGATTGTCGCCGCGGGCGAGGCCGTGGGCAAGTCGCATGCGCAGGCCGAGGAGTTGGCGTTTGACATTGTGACCGGTCGTGCGAGTGCCGCGGATGTCGCTCGCTTCGATGTCGCGGGCGGTGCTGCGAGCGCTGCGTCCGTGGCTGCCAGCCCTGTTGCTTCGACCAAGAAGGAGGCGTAAGTGCCATGGGTAAGCCCGGTGCTTTTCTTGATATCGATCGCGTGACCCACGAGCTGCGCCCTGTGGAGGAGCGCAGCCGCGATTTCGATCCGCTGTACGTGGAGCTCGACGACGATGCGCGTCGCGCCCAGGCGAGCCGCTGCATGATGTGCGGCGTGGCGTTTTGCCAAATGGGCGCGAGCTTTGGCAAGGCACGCCCGAGCGGCTGCCCGCTGCATAACCTGATTCCCGAGTGGAACGAGCTGGTGTACCGCGGCCGTTGGGACGAGGCTGCCGAGCGCCTGTCGCTCACCTCGCCCATGCCCGAGTTCACGAGTCGCGTGTGCCCGGCGCTGTGCGAGGCCGCGTGCAACCTGGGCTCGGTCGACGGCCAGCCCACGACGATTCACGACAACGAGCGCGCGATCAGCGACCACGAATGGGCAAACGGCGGCCCACGTCGCTTTGAGCCGGCAGGGGAGGACGCGCGCTCGGTCGCCGTGGTTGGTTCCGGCCCGGCTGGCCTGGTGGCTGCGTGGGAGCTCGCGCGTCGCGGTGCCTGCGTGACGGTGTTTGAGCGTGACGACCGCCCGGGCGGCCTGCTCATGTACGGCATTCCCAACATGAAGCTCGAGAAGTCCGTTGTCGAGCGTCGCGTGGCACTTATGCGCGAGCTGGGCATTGTGTTCGAGCTGGGTGCTGACGTTACGAATCCTGCGGTGGCAGCCAAGCTCGATGGCTTTGACGCCGTTGTGGTGGCTGCCGGTGCACGCGCGCCCCGCGGTCTTTCGGCTACGAATGTGGATGCCCCGGGCGTGGTGTATGCCGTGGACTACCTGACGGCTTCGACCGTCTCGGTGCTCGATGGTGGTGAGCCCGCGGTGAACGCGCGCGGCCTGGACGTTGTGGTCATTGGCGGCGGCGATACCGGCAACGACTGCGTGGGTACCGCGGTGCGCCAAGGCGCGCGCAGCGTGCGCCAGTTTGAGTTCTTGCCGGCCGCGCCCGATAGGCGTGCGGAGAGCAACCCTTGGCCGCAGTGGCCCAACGTTAAGAAGACCGACTACGGCCAGCAGGAGGCTATCGCTGCGATGGGTGGCGAAATGCGTGCCTGGGGCGTGGATACGCTCGAAGTGCTGCTGGACAAGAAGGGTGCGGCTGCGGGTCTGCGCGTGGTCGATCTGGATTGGTCGGCCGGCAAGCCCGAACGCATTGCGGGCTCCGAGCACGAGGTGCCGGCCCAGCTGGTGCTCATCGCTTGCGGCTTTACGGGTCCCGAGCACAGCGTGTTCGAAGCTGTCGGCGTGCCCGTTGCCACGGCGGGCCGCCCGCTGCCCGTGATGGCTTCCGAGGGCTCGCACCTTGCGGCCCGCGTGGATGGCGTTGCTGTGGATGCCGCGCCGGTGTATGTGGCCGGTGATGCCCGCAACGGCAGCTCGCTCGTGGTGAGCGCCATGGCTGATGCCCTCGCCTGCACTGCCGAGGTTGCCGAGACCTTGGGGCTGTAAGGTAGTCATTCAAGCGCGTCCCCAGCGACTAGTCAAGAGCGTTCCCAACGACTGGTCATTGGGGACGCTCTTTTTTTGTCTAGTCGTTGGGGCACTCTTGACGTCTGACTGCTCATTTGCTGACGTGCAGGCTTGCGACGCCTTGCTGTTTTCGTGATGGCTGCGGCTGGCAAGCTCAAAATCTCTGCTTATTTGTCTATGTTTAACTGGGGTTTTGTTTCGGTATAACGTATCGGTCAAGCGTTCCGTCAAGTATTTGGTTAGCATCTGGTTTGCAACCCGATGTTCATTTCGCCCGCGCTGGCGGCGACCAACGGCCCTCCTCGTAAGCTCAAATTGAGGTTCATCAGTTTGAGGAGGATGCCATGGCTGATCATGTTTTGGACCGGGGACGTCTGTCCGAGGCCGTCGGTAACGATATTGCCGACATGGCCCAGTTTTGGATGCTACGCAAGTTTCAGTTTTTGGAGTCGGCGCGCACGCAGTTCGAAGTGATAGTCGATCCATGGCTCAGCTATTGCGAGGAGCCTTCGCAAAGCGAAATCATGGCCTACAACATGGCGTTTACCGATTGGCTGCTGTTTGAGCGTCCCTATTACCACGGCAAGACGCTGCTTGAGCTGTATGTGGTCGAGCCACCGGCGTCGCTTTCGCCTGCTTCGCTCAGGCGGCTCGAACAGGTGCGCGACACGCAGTATTTTTCGCGCTTTGGCATTTTGGACAAGAATCCCGCGACTGGCATGGTCACGCTGCGTGACACGCGCACCGACCGACGTTTTGATGTCTACGACCCACATATCGTGCAAAAAGAGCACTGGCGCGATGGTGCGATTGCGGTGCGCATCGCGTGCGTCGATGATGTTTGGCTGACGGCGGGGCAGCTCTATCTCTACGACATTGCGCGCCTGAGCGATACGGCGGTCGACGGGCCTGGTGCCGTTCATCCGGAAGACCTGGAAGACGGCTTCGATACCTCGTGTATCAGCTTCTTTTTGAGGCTGGTCCGCGACATCATGGGTGCCCAGGGGCGCTACGTAAAGTCCCTCAACATCTACGAGCAGGAGTGGGAGTAGGGGATGGGCAGTTGTCGCTTGCCTTGCCTTCTGCCTTTATGTCTCGATCTGTAACGTTTAGGGACAAATAACCAGTCTACCTGTTACAGATCGAGACGAATGATTGGGCTCTGCTGGTTTGTCTAAATCTGTAACGTTTGGGAGCCTGGAGAACGTCTAACTGTTACAAATCGAGACGTTTGGAACCTGGCTGGGGGAATGTCTCAATCTGTAACATCTACAGGCCAAAATTCGACCTAACTGTTACAGATTGAGACAAAGGTTGGACGCGGTACCGAAAGATCTTGATCTGTAACATCTAGCGGCCAAAAACCGGTCTTTCTGTTACAGATTGAGACAAAGAGGTGCAATGCTGCGCGAACGTCTCGATCTGTAACGTTTGGCGGCTGCTTGTGTTCGTAACTGTTACAGGTCGAGACGTTTGTCGGCGGCGGCAACAGCGGCGATGGCCCATTTCTCCGATATGGTGGTGATGGAAGTGTCTAATACCGTTTTCAAACACAAGCATGCAGCACGTAACACCTTGGCGCGGAATAGGATGCTTGCCAGGCTCACGGAGGCGGCTAAACAAGGTGTGCTGCTTGTGACGCACGACAATGCCGAGCTCATGTGGCTGCGGCGCCATGTGGGCACAGACGATATTGCGGAGCCCGAATCGCACCTATTCTGTTTTCAGCATGAATGGGATGCATTGACGCCGCCGGAGCGGGCGCGGTTGACCATCAAGGGGCTTGCCGAGTTTCACCCCGATTGGGCGTTTTGGGGGTATGACGCCGCGCTGATATGGGGTCTGGAGGTGCCGAATGATCTGCTTGGACCGCGTTACTTGGTCAAGACGGGATGTTCGGTGACGTTGAGTACGGGATATAGGCTGCTGCGTCCGCAGGCGGCGGGTGCGCTTGAGCGCATTGACGGCGTGCGAGTGACGCCGTTTTGGCGCACGGTGGAGGATTGTCTGCTGCGCGCTCCGTTTTCGTATGGTCTGGCAATCGCCGATTCCGCATTGCGGGCGAAGGGCATGTCGCGCGACGACCTGTGCGAACGGCTTCAGGCCGATTGCGAGGGCAGGCGCGGGCATCGCAGAGCTCGGGTGATTGCGTCGCATGCAGACGGCCTGTCCGAAAACGGTGGCGAGTCTCGGTTCCGAGCATTCTTTATTGCATATGGCTTTCCGGTTCCGGAGTTGCAGGTGGAGTTTCGCGATCCGCTCGATTCGAGCCAGGTGTTTCGGGTCGATTATTTCTGGAGGCTCGAGGACGGGACATGTGTCATCGGCGAGCTCGACGGAAAGGGGAAGTATACCTTGCTGAACGGTGAGGGTCGGGAGTCGGTTGACCCGTTCGTGGCAGAGCGTCAGCGGGAATCTCATCTGACAATGCTCGGGCACAAGGTGCTTCGGTTCACGTTTGATGAACTCAAGAACCCGGGGAAGCTGGTCGAAAAGATGAGGCTAGCGGGTATTTCGCAGCGGGCCGATTTGGCTGAGGGGTGGAAGCGTCAGTGGTATGGGCGCTGAGAGGTTTTGTCTCGATCTGTAACGTTTAGAGGTTGTTTGAGCTCGTAATTGTTACAGATCGAGACAAGCCGGTGAAACGTCGACCGAATGTCTCGATCTGTAACATCAAGGGGCCTAATAACCCTGTACCTGTTACAGATCGAGACATTTCCCTGGTGTCGCTGGGGTGGGACTGCAACGTGTTCCGTCTCCCCACATCCCCTCTTTCTTCCGTTAACCGATGCGTCTGCAGCAATCCAGCGGGACTAGGTGATAATGAACAAATGTTCATGTTAATCGTGAGGGAGGAGCTCGATATGGCATCTGCCGATCGTTCCACGTTGTTTATCAATGCGACCATTCTGGATGGTTCGGAGCATATGGAGCCGCAACCCGATATGGCCGTGACTGTTGAGCGCGGCGTCATCACCTGGATGGGGCCGAGTGCTGTGGCGCAGGCGCCCGCAGGTGCCGAGGTTATCGACCTGGGTGGTGCGTATCTCATGCCCGGTCTCATCAATATGCACGTGCACCTGTGCGGCTCGGGCAAGCCGGTTTCGGCGGGCGATGCGGGCGCGCTGATGAAAAAGCTCGATAATCCCGTGGGGCGCGCCATCGTGCGACATATTCTTAAGGGCAGCGCCCAACAACAGCTGGCAAGCGGCGTGACAACGGTACGTGGCGCGGGCGACCCACTGTTTGCCGATCTCGCCGTGCGCGATGCTATCGATGCCGGTAAGTATCAAGGTCCTCGCCTGGTGGCGCCGGGAACGGGCGTTACGGTGCCGGGGGGCCATGGTGCTGGCTTGTTCGCCCAGGTGGCTAACAGTCCCGCCGAGGCGGCCGAACAGGTGCGCGACCTGTATGCGCGCGGTGCCGATGTCATTAAACTGTTCGTAACGGGCGGCGTGTTCGATGCGACTGAGGTGGGCGAGCCGGGCGTGCTGCGCATGCCGGTCGATGTCGCCGCGGCGGCGTGCAAGGCGGCGCACGAGGTTGGGCTTCCTGTTATGGCTCATGTCGAGAGCACCGAGGGCGTGAAGGCCGCGCTTGAGGCCGGGGTCGACACGATCGAGCACGGTGCCCCGATGACGCCCGAGATCCTGGAGCTGTATCGCGGCGCCGCGGGCACACAGCTCGAGGGACGCGCGCCGAGCGTGACCTGCACGATCAGCCCGGCGCTGCCGTTTGTATTGCTCGACCCGGAAAAGACCCATTCGACCGATACACAAAAGAAGAACGGCGACATCGTGTGCTCGGGCATCATCGAGAGCGCCCGTGCCGCACTGGAAGCTGGCATTAAGGTGGGCCTGGGCACGGACTCAAGCTGCCCGTTCGTGACGCAGTACGACATGTGGCGTGAGGTTGCCTATTTTGCCAAGTATGTCGGTGTGAGCAACGCCTTCGCGCTGCATACGGCTACGCAAGTCAACGCCGAGCTGCTGGGGCTGGGCGGCGAGACCGGTACGATCGAGTGCGGCAAGGCCGCCGATATCCTGGTGACGCGCAAGAATCCGCTCGATGACCTGTGCGCTCTGCGTGAGCCGACGCATGTGATGTGTCGCGGTGATCTGGTACGCAAGCTCATGGTGAAGCGT
>URUW01000115.1 GCA_900551205.1 uncultured Collinsella sp.
CGCATTTGAGACAAGGTGACGTGAAACGAAAGGGCGCTGACCTTCTGGTCGCGCCCTTGAAGTTGAACGTCAGATTGTCCAAATGCGGCCCGCGTAACTAAACCCGCTCTGCGATCTCGTGGATGAGGTAGTCGGTCTTTTCCCAGCCCAGGCACGGGTCGGTGATCGACTTACCAAAGACCCCACCATCGACCGGCTGGTTGCCGTCCTCAAGGTAAGACTCGATCATAAAGCCCTTGACCAGCTTGGAGATGGACTCGTTGCGGCGGCAGCTGTCGAGCACCTCCTTGCAAATGCGGTACTGCTCCAGCGGGCGCTTGCCCGAGTTGTCGTGGTTGCAGTCGATGACCGCCGCCGGGTTGGCGTAACCGGCATGCTCGGTGTAGCGCTCGGCCAGGCGCTCTAGGTGCTCGTAGTGGTAATTGGGGTAGGTACGACCGTCGAGACCGATGTAGCCACGCATAACGGCGTGCGCGAGCGGGTTGCCGTCGCACTCGACCTCCCAGTTGCGGAAGATAAAGCTCTGATGTGCCTGGGCGGCGTAGATGGAGTTGAGCATAACGGTGGTGGAACCGGCGGTGGGGTTTTTCATGCCCACAGGCACCGAAATGCCGCTCGACACCAGACGATGCTCCTGGTTCTCGACCGAGCGCGCGCCCACGGCGACGTAGCTCAGCAGGTCGACGAGGTACTGGTAGTTGGACGGGTAGAGCATCTCGTCGGCGGTAAAGAAGCCAGTCTCCTCGATGACGCGCAGGTGCATGTGGCGGATGGCCTTAACGCCTTCAAGCAGGTCATCGGGCGCCTCGGGGTCGGGGTTGTGCAGCAGCCCCTTGTAGCCGGTGCCCTTGGTGCGCGGCTTGTTGGTGTAGACACGCGGAATGATGATGAGCTTGTCCTTGACCTCTTCGGCGACCTTGGCCAGTCGGTTCATGTACTCAAGCACCGAGTCCTCGCGGTCGGCAGAGCACGGGCCGATGATGAGCGCCTTGCGTGCGTCCTCGCCGGTAAAGACCTTGGCGACCTCGGCGTCGAATGCCTGCTTTTTGGCGGTAAGCTCGGCGGGAAGCGGCATTTCCTCGCGGATCTCCATGGGGATCGGCAGCCTGCGCTTGAATTCCATGGCCATATGGGGCCTCCTTTATCAATTAACGGCAACAATTGGCGAATTCTCGAATGCTCGGCATTATCCGCTGTCGCACGCTAAAGTGCAAGTGAAACCTGCCGAAAAGGGACAGGTTTATTTTGGTCGGTTTTATCTGGGGAAATGTCGGCGCTCGCCGGAAGGGGAGGGCCAACGTACGGCACGCTGGAGCAAGTTGGATCTTCTGCGGCATACCCTATGGACAAAAAATGGCAAATATGAGTACTGTTGCTAGCGTAGTATCATATCGATCTTACAAGATAATAGACACAACAGTAAATATGTTCATTAACGTTGGCACACAGAAGCATGCTACCGGGCATTTTGATCAATTTGAAGGCATATCTAGGCCGCAATGAGGTCGTTTGGGGCAGTTTTGGCTGTTACTAAAAAGGTGACAGTACTCATATTTGCCATTTTTTGCCCACAGGGGCTGGAAAGGACCGTCAATTCGGCTCCAGGGGATGCGGTCCAAGGGCCGCAGAACGAAAAATGGGGGCGCTGGTTGTCCTGCGCCCCCATTCTTTGGGTATTGCGGTTGTTTGCCGCCGGTTTTACGCCGCCTCGTCGAACTGCGAGTTGTACAGGTCGGCGTAGAAGCCGCCCTGGGCGAGCAGTTCGTCGTGTGTGCCCTTCTCGACGATGTCGCCGTCGCGGATCACCAAGATCACGTCGGCGTTACGGATCGTGGACAGGCGGTGCGCGATGACAAAGCTTGTACGGCCTTGCATCAGCGCATCCATGGCGCGCTGAATGAGCTCCTCGGTGCGGGTGTCCACGTTGGAAGTCGCCTCGTCTAGAATCAGCGCCGGGCGGTCGGCCAAAATGGCACGGGCGATGGTCACGAGCTGGCGCTGACCCTGCGACAGGTTAGTGCCCTCCTCGTTGATCATAAAGTCGTAGCCACCGGCGAGCGTATGGATAAAGTGGTCGCAGCGTGCGGCGCGTGCGGCGGCTTCGACTTCGGCATCGCTCGCATCGGGGCGTCCGTAGCGAATGTTCTCGCGAATGGTGCCGTTAAACAGCCAGGTATCCTGCAGCACCATGGCAAACTCGCCGCGCAGTGCCGCGCGGTCCCAGTCGCGCACGTCGATGCCCTCGACGCGCAGCGAACCGCCGTCCACGTCGTAGAAGCGCTGCAGCAGCTTAATGAGCGTGGTCTTGCCAGCGCCGGTGGGGCCGACGATGGCGATGGTCTGACCGGGCTGCGCCTCGCAGCTAAAGTCGTGGATGATGGTCTTGTCCGGCGTGTAGCCAAACTTGACGTGGTCGAACTCCACGTGACCGGGGCGCTTCTCGGGAATCTGCGCGTCGGCCTTCTGCTCCTCCTCGGCCGCGGCCAGGAACTCAAAGACGCGCTCGGTGGCGGCGGCCATCGACTGCATCGTGTTGCTCACGTTGCCCAGCTGCTGCACGGGTTGCGTAAAGTTGCGAACGTACTGGATAAAGCTCTGGATGTCGCCGGGTGTGGCATTGCCGGTCAGCGCGAGCTGCGCGCCCACCACGACGACGCCCACGTAGCCCATGTTGCCCACCAGACTCATAAGCGGCATCATCAGGCCCGACAGGAACTGAGAGCGCCAACCGCTCATAAAGAGGCGGTCGTTCTCTTTGTCGAACTCCTCGATCGAGGCCACGGCGCGGTCGAACACCTGAATGACGTTCTGGCCGGCAAAGTCCTCCTCGATGATGCCGTTGACGGCGCCCAGGACCTGCTGCTGCTCGCGGAAGTACGGCTGCGAGAAGTGAATCATCACGGTCAGGATAATCGCGGCTGCCGGCAGCGTGAGCACGGTGACGCCGGTGAGCGGCAGACTGATCGACAGCATCATGACGAGCACGCCGATAATCTGCGTCACCGATGTGATGAGTTGCGTCACGCTCTGGTTGAGTGACTGACCCAGCGTGTCGACATCGTTGGTGATGCGGCTGAGCACGTCGCCCTTGCTGTGGCCGTTGAAGTAGCTCATCGGCACGACAGCGATCTTGGCGGCGATCTCCTTGCGCATGCGATAACAAATCTTTTGCGTGACGCCGGTCATGAGCCAGCCTTGGATCAGGCTGCAGGCAGAGCTCGCCAGATACAGACAGAGCAAAAAGCCGAGCGTCTTGGCGATCCAGGCAAAGTCGACATCGCCGGTGCCGTTGACCTTGGCAACCAAGCCCTCGAACAGCTTAGTCGTAACCTGGCCAAGCACCTTGGGCCCCACAATGTTAAAGATGACCGAGCACACGGCAAAGGCGACGGCGGCAAACACGGCAATCTTGTGCTGGCCGATATAGCCGAGCAGCTGCCTCATGGTGCCCTTAAAGTCCTTGGCCTTTTCGCCGCGACGCATGCCGCCCATGCGGCCCATGGGTCCACGCTGGCGGGTGGGCTTGGGAATCTGAGTCTTGGTTTCGTCTGCCATTAGCGCTCGCCTCCTTCCATAACGGCTTCAATCTCTTCTTGGGTAAGCCCCAGCTCCTCGGCGGAAAGCTGTGACTGTGCGATCTCCAGGTACGCCGGGCAGCTGTGCAGCAGCTCCTCGTGCGTACCGGTGCCCACCACGTGGCCGTCGTCGAGCACGATGATCTGGTCGGCGTGCATGATGGTCGCGATGCGCTGGGCCACGACCACGAGTGCGGCGTCGGTAACGTTTTTGGCCAGCTCCTCGCGCAGGCGAGCGTCGGTCTTGTAGTCGAGTGCGCTAAACGAGTCATCGAACACCACGACCTCGGGCTTTTTGGCCAACGCGCGGGCGATGGCCAGACGCTGGCGCTGACCGCCCGAGACATTGGAGCCGCCCTGGCTGATGGGGGAGTCGTAGCCGCCCTCGCGCTCGGCGATAAAGTCCTCGGCTTGGGCGATGCGTGCCGCCCGGTGCATGTCATCATCGCTCACCATGTCGCCGGCAAATTTAAGGTTGCTCTCGACGGTGCCCGAGAACAGGCGCCCCTGCTGCGGGATGTAACCGATGCGCCGGCGCAGCTCGGAAAGGGTCATGTCACGCACGTCGATGCCGTCAAGCGAAATGCTGCCGCCCGTGACATCGTACAGGCGCGGAATCAGCTGCACGAGCGTGGATTTGCCCGAGCCCGTGGAGCCAATGATGCCGAGCATCTGACCGGCGTGCGTGGTGAAGTTCACGCCGCTGATGACATCGGCGCGGGCATCGGGATACTGGAAGCTCACGTCGCGGAAAGTGAGCTCACCGTGCGGCGCGCTGGCCGCGGGCAGTTTGGGCGAGGCGGGGTCGTTGATGCTCGTGGGGCAAGTGATGACCTCTTCCACGCGCTCGGCTGCGACCTCGGCACGGGGTAGGATAACCGAAACCATGGTGAGGATCATAAACGCCATGACGATCTGCATGGTATAGGAGATAAACGCCATCATGTTGCCGACCTGCATCACGCCGTCGGACACACCCTGCGCGCCAAACCAGACGATAAGCACGGTGATGCAGTTCATGACGAGCATCATGAGCGGCATCATAAAGCTCATAGCTCGGTTGGTGTAGAGCTGCGTGGTCATCAGATCGAGCGATGCCTTGTCAAAACGCTCGAGCTCGTGCTCCTCGCGGTTGAACGAGCGGATGGGCATAAGACCGTCGAGCAGCTCGCGCGCGGTAAGGTTCACGCGGTCCACAAAGCTCTGCATCTTTTTGAACTTGGGCATGGTGAGGCCCATGAGCACGCCGACGACGGCCGAGACCGCGACGATGGCCACGGCGATGGTCCACTCCAGGCCGGTGTGGTTGGCCAGGACGCGCATGACCGCGACGATACCCATGACAGGCGCCATGAGGCACATGCGAATGAACAGAGTCGCTGCCATCTGGATCTGCTGAATGTCGTTGGTGCAGCGGGTGATGAGCGAGGCCTGGCTAAACTTGCCCACCTCGGCCGGCGAGAAGTGCATGACCTTGTTGAAGGTCTCGCGGCGCAGGTCGCGGGCGATGGAGCAGGCGGTGCGCGACGCCACGGCGCCGGTCAGGATGGTGGCGACCAGCGACACCAGGCACAGGCCAAACATCGTGGTCGCCATGCGGCCCAGGTAGGCGTTCTGCACGTCGGCGGGGTCGATGCCCTGCGCTTTGTACTCGTCCTGCACGTAGGTCACGGCGCGCTGCGTGACGATAGAGCCCGACATGGAGCCCATTTTGTCCGCCATATCGTTGGCGCCCTCGACGAGCTTGCCCTGGTCGATGAGGCCGCCTTCAACGCCTAGGCGCAGGCTCTTCATGGTGATCTTGCCGCCGTCGGCATCAATCTGCTTTTGCATGTTCTGCGCCGCTGCGGCCTTCTGCTGCATCTCGGCGAGCTGCTCGGGCGTCATCGCTGCCATCTGCTCGGGGGAGGGCATGGCCTGGGCGGCGCTGCTGTCTTGGTCGCTGGACGTGCCCATCATATCGCCCATGGAGCTGGCGTCGATGCCCTGGTTGAGAGAAAGGACGACGGTCTCGGGCAGGCTCATAATGTCGGCAATCTTGCCGCCATCGGCACGCCCTTCCTCGGTGCCCTTGTACGTTCGAATGCCGTTTTTGTCAGCCTTGCTAAACACGGCCTCCACAGCTTTGGCGTCCTTGGTGTTCATAAAGAGTTCGAGGTCGTCGAGCGATTCGGCACGAATGGTGTCGGGTACGGGCGAGGCGATGCCGCCTTGCTGCACGCCCACGTCGACGATGTCGCTCATATACGTAGGTAGCGCGAGGTCGGCATTGCAGCTGATCACGATGAGCACGATAGCTGTAAGCAGTGCCAGGATATGCTTTTTAAAGAGCTTGAGAATCCTCACTCGGCATCTCTCCTTTCTTGATTGCGATCGATAATTTCGTTGGCACGCCTTAGGAGGCGCACCATCTCTTGGGT
>URUW01000116.1 GCA_900551205.1 uncultured Collinsella sp.
CAAACCCACACGGGCAGTCTTTTTGGGACGTGTCTTTTTTAGCTGCTTTGACCTGATTGCTTCATTCGTCGCAAAGGGGCCGGACCGCGACCCCATGTCGCGGTCCGGCCCCTGAGGAAAGCTCAGCTCAGGTCCTCGCCGTTTGAGGCAATTACCTTGCGATACCACTCGAACGATCTTTTCTTGCTGCGCCGACGTGTGCCGTGTCCTTCGTCATCGAGGTCGACATAAATGAAACCGTAGCGCTTGCGCATCTGGCCCGTTGCGACCGAAACCAGATCGATCGGTCCCCAGCACGTGTAGCCCAGGAGGTCCACCCCGTCGATTTCGACGGCGTCCTTCATAGCCTGGATGTGCTCGCGCAGGTAATCGATACGGTATCCATCATCCACAAAGCCGTTCTGATCCGGCTCATCCGGGGCTCCGAGACCGTTCTCCACGATAAAGAGCGGCTTTTCGTACCGGTCGTATATGTCGTTCATGGTGATGCGCAGCCCTGCGGGATCGATGAATCTGCCCCATGGCTCCATCTTGAGGTAAGGGTTGGGGGCACTCTTGAGTAGATTGGAGTCGAACTGCCCCTCGGTGTTTGCCTGCGCCACGCGCGTCGAGTAGTAAGAGAAGCCCACGAAGTCCACCGGATTCTGCGCAAGGACCTCCTCATCGCCCTCCGCCCAAGGAATCGCGAACCCTTGACGCTCATACTCCGTGAGCATGTAGCACGGATAGTGGCCGCGCACCTGCACGTCGGTGAACATGTAGTGCTTGCGATTCTCGTCCTGAGCCGTTTTAACGTCGGCAGGGTTGCAGGTAGCAGGATAGAAAATACCCGCATTGAGCATGCAGCCGATTTGCGCACCAGGGATGATCTCATGGCAGGCGCGCACCGCGCAAGCACTCGCCACGAGCACGTGATGCACCGCGTTATGAACGGAGACGTAGCGGTCCTCCCCCTCATCAAACACGATGCCTGCCGCCATGAAGCACGCAGAGGTCATGATGTTGATCTCGTTGAACGTGAGCCAAGAGCGCACTTGATTGCGGTAACGTGCGAACACAGTGCGAGCGAAGCGCTCAAACATGCCCACGAGAGCGCGGTTGCGCCAACCGCCGTATGCCGCAACAAGATGCATGGGCACGTCATAGTGGTTGAGCGTCACCACCGGCTCGATGCCCTGTTCGAGGCAGGTGCGAAACACATCCTCATAGAACGCGAGGCCCTGCTCGTTGGGTTCGGAGTCATCCCCGTTGGGGAATATACGGCTCCATGCGATGGAGAGGCGCAGAGCCTTGAAGCCCATCTCGCCGAAGAGCGCGATGTCCTCGCGGTAATGATGATAGAAATCGATGGCCTGTTGGGCCGGGTAGTAATGGTCGGACAGCGGCTCGAGCGGAACGTCGTCACCCCTGATGACGGCGAGACGGTCCCGCCCGTACGGCAGAAGATCCGCGTTGGCGAGCCCCCGCCCGCCCTCGTCCCAGGCACCCTCACACTGGTTGGCGGAAAGCGCGCCGCCCCAGAGGAAATCAGAACGCAATGGCATGGGAGTCCTCCTTATCTTGCTTTTAGTGCGAACGGGCACCACCATGCAGCGGTGCCCGTCCGGGTTCATGGGGCCCCAGTTCCGCTAAGGCACCCTTCTAGATGCAGCGCTTAAGCCTCAAGGGCCTCCTCGGCTTCCTTCTCGCCCGATTCGCGATTGTCGAAGCCAAAGACCATGCAGAGGGCGAATGTCACCGCAAAGCCAATCGCGCAGCTGATGGCGCCCGGAATGATGTCCTGGCTGAACTTGATGACGTTCATCCACGGGAAGCCGACTCCCGAGAAGACGAAGATGCGCGCGTTGAGCAGACCGCATGCAAGGCCGCCGGCCGCGCCGCCGATCATCGACCAAGCGAGCGCCTTCTTATCGCGCAAGAGGATGCCGTAAATGATGGGCTCGGATACGCGGCCGAGCGCATAGGTAGCGAAGGTAGTCCAACCGAGCTGACGGTTAGCCTTGCCCTTTGCACGGATGCCGTAGGCGAGCGCGACCGCAAGCGTCACGTAAACAACCACCGTCGTACCCGGAGTGCACACGGCGTCATAGCCCACCTCAAGCCAGCCGGGCATCATAGCGGTGAGAATCGGCACATGCATGCCGGTAGCGATCACGAGGTTCCACGTCGCACCGACCACCAGACCGCACAGCGGACCGGCGTTCGCGCCGAGCCAGATGATGATATCGGCGATGATGCCCATAATGAAGGAGACGGCGGGGCCGAAGACGCAGAGTGCAAGCGGCAGCATGATGAGCATGGTCCCCACTGGAATCACGAGGATGCGCAGCATGTCAGGGCAATGCTTCTTGATAAGCCCCTCTACGTAGGACTGAATCCACACGATAAGGATGATGGGAAGCACCGACTGTGTGTAATTCACCAGCGTCATGGGGATGCCGTAGACGTCGAACGGAGCGCCCTCCTCGACGATAGCGAGCATGCTCGGATGAATCATAATAGCAGCCGTCATGAGCGCGAGCACAGGACTCGTCTGGAACTTCTTGGCCGCCGCATAGGCACCGAAGATCGGCAGGAAGTAATATGCCGCGTCTCCCACCAAGGTGAAGAGCCGGTACATGCTGCCCTCCGCGGCTAGAAGGCCCGCGCCTTCCGGACCAAGCAAAATGGTGAACATGCGGAAGATACCCGCGATGCAGAACACGGGCAGAATGGGAGCGATAGAGCCGCTCACCGCATCGAGAATCAGATTGCCGATGCGCTTCGGAGCGAACCGCTCCTTCCAGGGAAGCCTCTCTGCTGCGTCCAGATCTTCATCAATCGCCGTCTGGACTTCAAAGCCGCCTTCCCTGCATACCGCGCCGTAGACCTTGTCGACGGTCGGCCCGATTACGAGCTGCACCTGGCCGCCAGCGTGCACCACGCTAATCACTTCGGGAATCGCATTGAGCTTGGCGTCATCTGCAAGCCCCTCGTCCTTAAGAACGAGGCGCAGACGCGTCATGCAATGCGTCGCGCTTGAAACATTCGCCTTGCCGCCCACCTCTTCGATGATTCTTTGGGCGAGTTTTTGATAGTTAGTCATCATTCCTCCTTTTACGCCACGAATCGTCGTGGCACGAGATGGTTCTCGTACTTTCGGAGGTCATGCCCTGCCCTAACACAGGTTACAATCCTTCTGGCCTGGGTTGTCAGCGTCCGGCTGTGCCGGATTCCGCCTTCGTACAGATACGGTTGACATGGAGCATGAAGTAAAGCTTCTCCTCGTCGGTGAGCTCCGTATGCCATTCCCGCTTCATATAGGTACAGATGTGGTCGATGCATTGCGCAAGCTCGGGAAACTCCTCGCGCGAATTCGCATAAAGCGGCAAATTGGCGCTGCTGAGGCTATCGTTACCCTTGATACGCTTGAACAGATACTGCACGTGTGTCGCAAACCGTGAGAACTCAAAAGACTCCCGATCGATGATGGTACGGAAATCGTACTCGACGATATCAGTGACATCGTTGAGCAGGCGCTCAAACGATTGGGCGCGATCGCTTGCCACAGTAACCTCTGCCCCAGTCTTTGCATTGACCAGATTCATGGCGATGCTTGCCACCTCTTCGCGCGGCAGCTCGACGCCCAACTCCTGCCGCACGCGCGCGGTAATGTAGCGGCCGATTTTGTATTCCAGCGGATAAAGCTGCTGCACATCATAGGTAAGGGGCATATCAAAACGAATGCCCTTCCTCTGCCGCGCAATCGCAAAGGCGATATGGTCGGCCATGATGAGCACGGCGTTGGGACTGAGTTCGTAAGGCAGCTCGTTCTCTACAATATCCATGATCTTTGCCGTAAACAGCACCACATCGGCAGGAAGATCCTGCATGATACGCTGCCCCTCGGCATCGATGCTATAGAACGTGCGCTCGATATGGTCCATCGCGAGCTCCCGGGGGAAGTCACCACCGAAGCCGACACCCTTGCCGAGCGCCACGACCTCGCGACCGCGACTATCTCGACAAATCACGGCGTTATTGTTGAGCTTTCTGATCGCCAGCATATCGATGCACCTCCTCTCTTGATGATAGGGCACTCATTCGGAGCTGAACAAAAAGGGCATGACCTCGGCAGAAAGCAGCACCCTACTTGCCTACGGTCATGCCCTAAAGTGACACCCGAATATATGTGCAATTGAATAACGAACGGAATCCGGATGGCCATGCTCCCCAAAGGGATAACAACCCATCACATGTATTTATAGGCCCACCCGAGATGAACGTCAAGTGTAAATTTGCGTAATCCGCACCCTTGATTGGCAACTTCATCCGCGTAATCCGCACCCCCGACTGATTCTGAGTTGCGGTGAAATAGTTCCTGCTGGAGCCAGCTGGGGGTGCGGACAGAAAGTTGGACCGCGGGGCGGTCCGGACTGGAGGTTCGCATGTACAGCAGGGAGAAGGTCGAGCTCTTCCTCCTGGCGACGGAGGACGGCATGGGGCCCACCGCCGCCGCGGAGTTCGCGGGGGTCACGGTGAGCGCGGCCAAGAAGTGGGCGACGGGGCACCTCCCGCGCAGCTACACCGGCGGGGGCTGTAGAATCGTGGCGAGGGAACCGCCACGGAAGGAGGCCAGCTTGGGCCCCGACAAGTCGATCTACGCCCCGCCGGCGACCGGCCCGCTCGCCGGGCTCAACGAGGACCAGATAGAGAACCTGCTGCTCAGGGCGGTGTTGGCCGACCTAAAAGCGGAAGGGTGGGACCCGGCTTCGATCTCGAACAGGAGCAAGTGCGAGCTCGGCGAGAGATTGAGGCGGGCGACCGCCCTGCCCCTCCGCTCGATCACAGGTTTCTTGAGGATATCGAAGAGCTCCTATGAGTACTGGAGGCCCCGCGTCGCCGCGCCGCGCGACCGCGACGCCGACATACGCGACCGCGTGGTGCGCATCTTCCGCGAGGGCTCGGGGTGCTGGGGGTACCGCACCGTCTGGGCGCGCCTGCGCCGCGAGGGCGTCCGCGCCAGCGAGAAGCGCGTGGCCCGCGTGATGCGCGAGGAGGGCCTCGAGGTCGTCTACAACAAGAGGCGCGCCCGGGGCTACAGCTCCTACGCCGGCGAGGTCTCCAAGGCGCCGGAGAACCTCGTGAACAGGAATTTCCACGCCGACGAGCCCAACCGGCTGTGGCTCACCGACATCACCGAGTTCAGGCTCCCGGGCGGCGAGAAGGTCTACCTGAGCCCGGTCATCGACTGCTTCGACGGGATGCCCGTCGCCTGGTCGATCGGGCTGCACCCCGACAAGCGCCTCGCGAACTCGAGCCTGCTCAAGGCCTGCGCGGCGAGGCCGGCGGGCGCGCGCACGACGATCCACTCGGACCGGGGCGGCCACTACCGCTGGCCGGAGTGGATCGGGATCTGCGAGGAGAACGGCCTGGTCAGGAGCATGTCCGCGAAGGGCTGCAGCCCGGACAACTCGGCCTGCGAGGGCTTCTTCGGGCGCCTCAAGAACGAGTTCTTCCGCTACAGGGACTGGGAGGGCGTGACGGCCGAGGAGTTCATGGGGAGGCTCGAGGCCTACCTCGTGTACTATCGGGACGGGCGCATCAAGAAGTCCCTCGAGTGGCTGAGCCCGATGGAGTACCGCAGGAAGCTTGGATACGCCTAGGCGCGGTCCAAGAAATCGTCCGCACCCCCATCTAGCAGAAAAAACAGACACTATTTCACCGCAACTCATTGAAGGGCTGTTTGCGCCAGTTCCGGGCGTCGTCCTCGAGCTACTGGCGGATGACGGGCTTGTACGGGTCGAGCTTGCTCGGGGCGCTCCTCCTCGCGAGCGGGAGGGCGCGCAGGCGCTGCGAGCGCCTAGCGCGCGAACTCCCGTAAGAGCGCTTCTTCCACTTCCCGAAGCGAAAGGGCCCCGCCTCCCTCGGCGGGACGGGTGACCACGATACAGCGCGCTCCCACGGCGCGCG
>URUW01000117.1 GCA_900551205.1 uncultured Collinsella sp.
TGGCCTAAACAGACTTGAGATGAAGTGCGTAACGAACATACCGAATTACACAATAAAAGGTAACTTCCTATTTGGAGATTACGATATATTCAGTCAACGGGAAGTGAAGCTATCTTCAGTTAACGTCCTTCGATGTGATAAACAATCGTGCTTTAACATACAGGTTTTGGATAAAGCCGAATTAGCCGCCGCAATTGGAATACCCACAGCCATTGCCCTTCTGAGGGCTCGGATTGAAGAGCATCTCGAATAAATTGCAAAAAGCAGTTCGTAACAACATTCAGGAGCTAGATAGTTTTTTTCTGGCTCCTGAAGCTGTACTACATAGAGATGAAAAATAATGCGGCAAAGGGGCTGTCTCTTTGCCGCATTCGGTTACTTTCGGCAGCCCTCTTTCCAAGCCTCGGCCGCCACCTTCCAGCGAAAACGCAAGTCGCGCTCGCGGTCGATAAACATGATGGCAAACGCGACAAACAGCAGCACGCTCGCCACGACGATGGCGTGCAGGCCCATGCGCTCAATACACCAGTTGCCCAACACGGCGCCAAACACAAAGGTAAAGATCACGCCAAAGTACAGCAGGCCGTTTTCCAAAAAGCCGCGCTTGTGGGTAATGATGTAGTCGTCCACGTTTTGCAAGGCATTACGGAGGTTGCCGATACACATGGTCGTGGCGATGCCGTGTCCATGAATCTTGCGGAAACTCTCGACCTGCATACCGCAGGCAAACGAAGTAAGGCAGTTGGCGAGCAGGTTGAAATCGCCGCCCGGGATAAAGCTCACGCCCAGCAAGATAACGGCTTCAAAAAACACCGTCACCTGGCGCCAGTGAATCACGCTGCCAAAACGCTCGTGTACCAGGTCGGCAAGCATAATGCCCACGGCAAACGACACCACGGGGAAGAAATAGCGTCCCGCGAGCGCCCAATTACCCTCCGAGATGCTCACGCCCACCAACAAGATGTTGCCTGTCTGCGCGTTGGCGAAAACATGATCGCGCCCAATGTACGAATACACGTCCATAAAGCCACCGGCGAGCGCCAGAATGATGCCCAGCTCGATGGACTCCGATATCTGCTTGGCACGCTGCATCGTCGTGCGGCCTCCTTGTTGACGACCCTCTCGTGCGTTGGCGGAGACATAGCCGCCGTTCATACTGTAACCCATTGACAACATGGCGTGCGCGCGAGACGGGCTCCCCAACGCGCAGATACACAGTCTGGAAACAAACGGCGGGCGCGGCGCCACACCCGACGCCCGACGCCTCGTGTACTCCACCAGTCTTTTTAGCCCCGTCCCAAAAAGACTGGTTACAATTACGTGCAGCATACAAACACCGGGAGGGATCGTGGCAAAAAAGCCTCAGCACGCTCAGAACAACCAGCGCAGTCAGCAGGGCAAACAGGGCCAGCAGCAAAAGCGCGGCGGGGCGCAGGCCACGGTCGCCCGCACCAAGCATTCCCAAGCGACGCCCGCCCGCCCCTGGCGGCCGGGCCGCGATAAGTTCCTCCCCGTCAGCCGCGCCGACATGGATGCGCGCGGCTGGGACCAGTGCGACTTTGTCTACATCTGCGGCGACGCCTACGTGGACCATCCCAGCTTTGGTATGGCCATCGTCAGCCGCGTCCTCGACGCGCACGGCTACAAGGTGGGCATCATCTGCCAGCCCGACTGGACCGACCCCGCCAGCATCACCGTGCTTGGCGAGCCGCGCCTGGGCTTTCTCGTCAGCGCCGGCAACATGGACTCCATGGTCAACCACTATTCGGTGACCAAGCACCGCCGCCACACCGACGCCTATACCCCTGGTGGCGAAGAGGGGCGCCGTCCCAATCGTGCCGTCACGGTCTACGGCAACCTCATCCGCCAGACGTTCAAGGACGCTCCCATCATCATCGGCGGCATCGAGGCGAGCCTGCGCCGCCTGGCCCACTACGACTACTGGCAGGACAAGCTCAAGCGCTCGGTACTGCTCGACTCGGGCGCCGACATCCTCATCTACGGCATGGGCGAGCACGCGATTGTCGAGATCGCCGACGCGCTCGATGCGGGGCTGCCCGTCGATCAGATCACCTATATCAACGGCACCGTCTACCGCACGGGCTCGCTCGACGAGGTCTACGACTACGACCTGCTGCCCAGCTGGGACGACCTTACCGCCGACAAGCTCAACTACGCGCGCAGCTTTAACGTGCAGCAGCAGAATATGGACCCCATCACCGGTCATCGCCTGGTAGAGCCCTACCCCAACAGCGTCTATGTGGTGCAGAACCCGCCGTCGGCAACACTCACCACCGACGAGATGGACGAGGTTGCCGAACTCCCCTACGCACGCGATTGGCATCCCGACTACGACGCGGCGGGCGGCGTGCCGGCCTTTGCCGAGATCAAGTTTTCCATTAGCTCCAACCGCGGGTGCTTTGGCGAGTGCTCGTTTTGCGCGCTCACCTTCCACCAGGGCCGCGTGTTGCAGATGCGTAGCCACGATTCGATCATGCGCGAGGCCGAGCTGCTCACGCACGATCCCGAGTTTAAGGGCTACATCAACGACGTGGGCGGGCCGACGGCTAACTTTAGCCGCCCTGCCTGCGACAAGCAGCTCAAGCACGGCGTGTGCAAGAACAAGCGCTGCCTGTGGCCGAGCGTGTGCAAGAACATGGTGGTCGACGAGAGCGGCTACACGCAGTTGCTGCGCGACCTGCGCCAGCTGCCGGGCGTTAAGAAGGTCTTCGTCCGCAGCGGCATCCGCTTTGACTACACCATGGCCGACGCCTCGGACGAGTTTTTGCGCGAGCTGCTGGAGCATCACGTTTCGGGCCAGCTGCGCGTAGCACCCGAGCATGTGAGCGACGCCGTGCTCTCCGTAATGGGCAAGCCGAGCCGCGCCGTCTACGATGCGTTCTGCCGCAAATTTGAGCGCTTAAACCGTGAATACGGACTCAAGCAGTACGTGGTGCCGTATCTGATCTCGAGCCATCCCGGCTCGACGATGAAGGAAGCGGTGGAGCTTGCCGAGGCTGTGCGCGACATGGGCTACATGCCCGAGCAGGTCCAGGACTTCTACCCCACCCCGTCCACGATGAGCACCTGCATGTACTACACCGGCGTTGACCCGCGCACCATGCAGCCGATCTATGTGGCGCGCGACCCGCACGAGAAGGCTATGCAGCGCGCGCTCATCCAATATCGCAAGCCCGAGAACTACAAGCTCGTGCGTGAGGCACTGGAGAAAGCCGGCCGCCGCGACCTAATCGGCTACACCAAGCATTGTCTGATTCGCCCCGTGCCGCCGCGCCCGGGCGAGACGTCTGCTAGCGGCGGACACGGCACCGGCAAGAAGGGCGGCAAGGCCCACGGTGGCGCCGGCAAGGGCCCCAAGGGCAGCAAGGGGCACGGCGGCATGTCGCGTGCGCAGAACACCGCCGGCCGCAACCGTGCAGCTCAGGGGCGTCAGGGCGCCAACGGAGGCGGACGCCGCAACTAGGGCAGCGGTGCTGTCACTATGCCCATCTCGCATGCGTGGCGCAGCGAGCGCATTGCCTCCACCAGGATGACGCCGGCGATAGCGACCGTAATTGCCACATCGAGCGGCGTGTTCACAAACCAGAGCAACGTCATGAGATACGACCCGGCATTAAAGGCAAAGTGCAGCAGGATCGTGTAGCGGAGCTTTCCGGTCGTCACGAGCACCCAACCAAAGATGAGGCCGGCAGCGCCCGCATAGCAGCCCTGCACCCAGTTCATGTGCATAAAACCGAAGATCGCCGCCTGCAGCACGACCGCCGCAGCGATACCCCAGGTACTCGGGGCCGCCCAGGGCACCATGACGCCGTCTTGCGGTCGCACGTGACGCCGGCGCTTCCAAAGTGGGCGGCACTGCGGGTTAAACGCTCGGAGCGAAAACTCAAAAATGATACCGCGCACCAGCAGCTCCTCGCAAAACGGAGCGCCGAGCACCGTGGTCAGGACGGCCAGATAGCTCGTGTCGCCCATGCCCGTCTCCTCGACAAGTTCGCTGTAGTCGGCCGCGGCCTCCGGCAACAGCGACAGCACGGCGTCGGTCACGTAGCCAACGACCACCTGCAGGGCAAGGCCAATCACGATAACGCAGACGATGCGCTTCCACGCCCCACGCGCTCCCCCGCCGAGCGGATGCGCGCTTTGCCGGCGTGCCATAAACGAACGCGGCCACAGATAACGCCACCACAGCAGCGCCATTAAAAACGATGCCATCTGCGCGGCAGCCTGAAGCAATTGAATATCGAGGTCGTCAATCGAAAAGCCCATGAACACCGATGCGACGCCCAGAGCGGAGAACAAAACCACGCTCAGGGCGATATCGGCAGCGACGACGCCAAAACAGGCAAGCGCCCAAATCATCGCATTGAGCATGCCAACCTCCTCCCGACAGCTAGTCATTTAAGAACGTCCCCAACGACTAGTCATTGGGGACGTTCTTCAACGACTAGTTGTTGGGGACAGTCTTTGCCAAAGGCCCCGTTGGGCGAGATGTCGAACGGGAAGGTGCCGCAGCGATTGAACGCGGCGATAAACATGCGGATGGCGTTGGACGGCGTGGTGCCCACGAGCTGGGTTGCCGCCGCGAAGGCTGCCTTCTCCTCGGGCAAGACCTTCGCGACAATCGGGGTCATGTGTTCTGCCATGGCGCTTCCTTTTTGAAACGACGGTGGTGCGGATAGATGCGGGCCACGCGGCTGGGCGACGGGCTGTGAAGGCAACCCGATTGGCCCGCATCCGGAGTTTGTTTCTGCGGCGTTGGTATTACTTGGTATTCCTAAGTATTACCCCGCAGATAGAATACCACACCCGACCCCATGAGGACGGAGGAAAACGGATCATTTTGTTGCTGAGTTAGTATTTAGAGCGTGATGATGTCCGAGATATTGAGGGCCTGAGCATCGGTGACGTCGTGTGTGGCGAGTAGGAGCGTGCGACCGTCGAGCAGATCGAGCACGACCTCGGCGCATGCGTCGCGTGCAGCGGTATCCAGACCGGTAAAGGGCTCGTCCAGAATCACCGCGTCGCCCGGGCACAGCAGTGCTCGGGCAATCTCGACGCGACGACGCTGCCCACCCGAGAGCTCGGCCACGCGAGCATGCACATCGATCCCCGGTACCAACAGGCGCAGCAGGGCCGCGGCACTCGAGGCATCCACGCGCGCGTCGGCGCACACCAGCACGTTATCCAGGGCAGAAACGTCCTCGACTAGGCGCACATCCTGAAACACCATGGAACACGGCGCGCACTCCCCCGCTGCCAGCGCAAGCAACGTCGACTTGCCCACACCCGAGGCGCCCATCACGCAGGTCCGCCCACCGGCGGGCACGCGAAGTACCAGTCCGTCAAGCGCCGGCGCCCAGGGCGCACGATCGCCCACAGCAAGCGCAAGCTCCGCCGCAACCCCGCCGCCAGCAGAACCGCCCGCACGGCCGTGCAAGCCGCGTCCATGCGCCCGCACGGCCGCGCGCCACGCCACGGGTCCCGAAACCCGCAGCAGCCACACCAGCACGCGCTCGCACGCCCACGAGGCGGCAACGACCAGCACGGTCCAAGCCAGCAGGTCGGCCGTCTCAATCAAAAGCTTTGCCTGATAGATGCGCTCACCCACGGTGCCCACCGCCATGCCGATCAGCTCGGCTGCCACGCCGGCCTTCCAGCTCATGCCGATCACGGCACGGGCACACGAAAGCACAAACGGCAGGACTTCGCGCCAGGTATGAGCGCAAAACAGGCGCCATCCCCGCACGCCATGCAGGCGGAACATCTGCTCCAGCGGCTTATCCACTTGTGCCAAGCCCTCGACCAGAGAGAAATACACGCCCGGCAGCGCCATCAAAAAGACTGCCGCGATGCTCACGCGCGCCGACCCCAGCCAGATAAGCAACAGGACCACCACGCAGGCGACCGGCGTCGCCTTTACAAAC
>URUW01000118.1 GCA_900551205.1 uncultured Collinsella sp.
GACCGAGGGCGCCCGGAAGTGAGTAGGGCACCCATCTAACGACCGATTTCCATCCAATTGCACAATACGTTGGCTCGTAACTCCATTTCCGTTGTCTTTTGCGCCTTAGTTTTGCGCCTATAGCGCAAACCCAAGCGCGAGCAAAGACTTCGCACGATCGCATCAAGCTGCTCGGCATCGTTAAGCATGTCGTGCGTAACCAGGAAGACGTCATACCCCATACTTTGCAGCGCCGTCATGCGTTTGGCATCGTGGTCGAGCACGGCGCCTGATCCGTGGATGACCTCGCCCTGAATCTCCACGATGCCCGCCTTCATTATGGTTGGATTCACGATCACGATATCCCCGTAGCAGACTTTTTGCCCTGCAATGCTCTGCGCCGATGCGGTTAGCGGCGTAAGGTCGTTGACGTAAACGTTTCTAAAACCGGCGCCGCCGCGAGAGCGAGGAAGCGATAGCAATAAAATTCCTGCAACTTCGAGCGGAGAAGCGGCTATGCCCGTCACCAGCTGCGCGGCGTTGTAAAACTTCGTACCCCACTTTCGTTTTTTCATCTTACTGGCGTACTCATGAAGCTCGTGTATTTCGATGAGCGGCTTCCTCATCCAGAGCGAAGTGCCCTTTAGCTTTGTGACCTCATTCGTTTTCTTTTGTCCATTGGGCCCCTTCGCATTCACCTGTTCTCTGACTTTTATGCGCGCATAAACGCGTTTCCACGGCGCTTCGTCTTGGCTTTCATCGAGTTCAAAGAGGGATTCGGTGGTGGCTCCTTTAACGGCGTCATCGGCTTTCCGTAGTTCCGCTTCTATCGCAGCGGTGGGCTTAAAGACGGAGAACCACCCGCAGAATTCGTACATGGCAAGGACAAGATCGAATGGAGACACAAAGCGCGCCATGGTAAATAGCGTCGAAAGTGGGTTGGTTACCCTAAAGCCCAATGTGGTTTCCAACGTACTGTCCACCCCCGAAGCGTCTTCGCAGTGGATTGTCGTTCGCAAACCCGAATGGTAGTTAACGCCACCAGGCGCTGTCGTGGTAATGATTGGGGTCTTGAGGACTTCGGTTACGAAAGGGGCTTGGGACAGAGCTCGCCAGCCGTCTTCGGAGTTGGGCAGGCGCGGATAGAGATCGCACACCTGCGGTGGGCAGCGCCAGTAACGGAATGCGGTGTTTGCGCAGATGATTTCGTCCATTTGCGTCTCCCCTGGTATCGGCCATAGGCCGTGCGGATTGCGGACATCGCCGATTATCTACTGGGGCATCATGCGGGTAAGTACCGGAAGCTGACCAAACACTGACCAATAGCTTGACGAGTTCTGCCGAAAATCCCTCGTGTGATAGAAATCAGCTGGAAGGAGTTCTGGGCGTGTGGTCCCTGTCTTCACATTTGCGCATGAATCACATGGGGAATTCAATGAAAATACGCATGCGTTTTATACAAAACATGCAATGACGTCAGCAAAAAAGGTTGTGATAAAAAATTATGCCTTAGACGACCACGATTTAGTTGTGGTGTCACCTTTGGTGTCAAAAAGAAAAAGGCCAGAGATTTAACACCTCTGGCCTGTGCTTTTGATG
This sequence comes from uncultured Collinsella sp., assembly GCA_900551205.1. Lineage (GTDB taxonomy): Bacteria > Actinomycetota > Coriobacteriia > Coriobacteriales > Coriobacteriaceae > Collinsella. The sequence continues at coordinate 1,579 of URUW01000118.1, forward strand.
GTGGGCGATACAAGATTCGAACTTGTGACCCCATCCGTGTGAAGGATATGCTCTACCCCTGAGCCAATCGCCCGTCGCCTTTCGGCAAAAGAGATACTATCATAGCCGCGCGTGGTTTAACAAGAACTTTTTGCCCCCGATTTTAAATTCGTGGGTGCAAGCCAAGCAAAAGTAAGCAAAACAGTCGGCAAAACCGCAGCCAAACCACCATTTACCGCTTTATCCACGAAGTCTCGGGGCGGCAGCGCAGGGTGCTGGGGATATCCATGTGGTGTCCAATCAATTCAATTACCGGCGTGCGGATGCTTTGGTTCTATACGTGCGACGGGTCGCCCGTGCCCGCAACGCAACCGCGGCGCAGCTCTTCGGCGAGGTCGGCGCGAGAGCGGTTTCCGGAAACGAGGTCCTGGATCCAAGCGTAGTACTGGTTGTCTTTTGCCTCCGGGCTGTCGGACAGGACGACCGGACTGCCGACGAGCCTTAGAACGGCCAACGCAAAGACAAGGCTGATGCGTTTGTTGCCGTCCTCAAAGATGTGGTCCTTGACCATGTGCTCGGCGACGTAGGTGGCCTGGTCAAAAATGTCTGCGAAGCGATCGGTTGGCGATTGGCCGAATATCGTACAGAATGCACCCGCAAGCACGGACTCGATGCGTCCAAGCTCAAGCGCGGCCCGGTCGCCTGTGGCGTCGGTCGTATAGCAGCGCCCGACCGTCATCAGCGTGCTGTGTAGGCGCATCACGGCCGCGGCCATAGCTTCGAGCGAACCGGCATCATCGAGTACGAGCGGCGCTAACGGATGCGCGCCTCGCTGCGTAGTCGCCATCATGAGTTCTCCAAGAGTCTGAGCGCGTTGGGCATGGCGGCGATGGTTAACTCAACTGCATGGTCGATCGACATAAAGCCGTCGAGCAAAATCGGTGATGCTGAATTTGCCTCGTGCACTACTGAGTAATCTTCTTGAGTAGCGCGACCAGTGCCGTCATCTGGCTGAACATGACTCCAAAGCATGTGCGTCTCCTTTATAGCTTCGTAGATGGAAAAGACTGCGAGTCGTACTCCAGAACGATCGGTTGCCAGATGAGGTCTTCAATACTGCAGTCGAGCGTGTTTGCGAGCGCCAATGCCGAGGAGACCGAGGCGCGGCGTAGGTCGAGCTGGTTCTGCTCGTAGAGTTGTATGGCGCGAAGTTTAACCCCCGATTGGGCGGCGAGCTGTTTTTGCGTTAGGCCGGCCGCCTTTCGTGCCGCTTTGAGGCCCTTTTTGTCTGCCTGGGCATCGTTCCATTTATCAATGACAATCTGGGCAAACTTGTCTTCGGAGGCCTCGTGGAGCGGATGGTACGAGCCGATGATCCAATCAAGAGGAGCGACTTCGAGTAGCTCATTAAAGCCCAGGCTGCACATCCATTGCGTATAGGCCAAAACCCAGCCCGCCCAATACTGGGGCGAACGGTCGAACGGATAGGTCTCCCTGCATTCGACGGGGACCAGTCCCGCATGGGCGATAATATCGCGCGCGAGCTCGTCGCCCGCCATGCCGCAGACAACACGAGGCATACCGCGCTCTAACTGTTTCATCTCAAAAGCGTTCGACAGGATCGCCGTCAACTCAGCTGGAGTCAGCCCTTGGTCACAGAGGGCAAAATCGACCGCCTCGCCCAGCGTTCTCATGGCATCCTCGAGATACATCTCACTGTAGGCGTGGGTCATCGCCCGTCATCCCCTCTCGAATGATATCGACGATACGAATTCCCTCAAACGGGTTTTCGGTAAGTAGCTCCCGATACTGCGCCCTTGCCACTTCATCTCGCTCCTTGGCCAATGAACCATACATAGCTTGCGGCGCACGTTCAAATCCAGCAAAACGAATGCTCTTAAACGCGCGCTCGCTTTTAAGTACAATCTGCTCTCCCAAGTTGCCGAGCCTCATAGATCGACCAAGCTGATCGACGGTAATCGTATTGTTCACAAAAGCTAAAGTACGAGTCGTCCGCACGCCATCCCCTTATCACGTCGTAAACGCTAGTGTCAGGTAGAAAATGATCGTAGAGATATTCGCACGCCCCCACGGCAATAGCGGTGTCCTTGCGAAAAGAACGATGCTCTACAAGCAACGCAATCCAATGCAGAACTGAATGATGCGGCGATAGCAGGTCGAGTACCATGAGATCGGCCATATCGAGTTCATAGCGATTCGCAAAGCCATCGGCATCACGCGAGCATGCCCATTCCCTTGCAAGGTCGAGGCTCTCTGTGCAATAGAATCCCCGTCCATAGTCGTTATGGACTTTCCCCAGGCCAAGCTGGGGAGTCTCAATAATTTTCTGAGAACCATGCCACAGTTCCATGCGAGCCTCCTAAAAGGTATCGCTCTAGAGATAGTATAGCACACTATCGCTAGAGCGATACCTGTATTCAAAGAGTAAGAGGATGTCTGGAACAGAGTTTGAGATCCATACTGACTTCTAAGACTCGCCGAGCCCGGAAGTATGCGGCAAAATTAAGACTTGCTGATAACGCCGGAGCACACTAACGCCTCAGCCTGCTACAGCACTTCATAGATGCGCACCTCATCCTGTTCGATGCTTTTGCGGAAGGCCGGGCGCATGTGCTCTGGTGGGTTGGTGACGATATCAACCTTTCGCCCAAGCTCCTTCTCGAGCTCATGGGAGAGTTCGTAAAGCGTGCCGAACGTCATGGTGTTGCCGCAGACTAGGCGCAAGTCAATATCGCTATCAGGCGTTTGCTCGCCTCGGGCAAACGAACCAAATAAATATGCCTCGCTGACGTCGTATTGAACCAGCATGCGGGAGGCCGCAGATGATATGTCAGCAAGTGAAACCATGTCTCAATTGGGCGTTTAACAGTAGAACGTCAGCGAATCATCACCAAAGGTTTCACACCACTTGTCACATATGAATTGATGATTCATGGTGATTAGTTTTGAAAGATCCCTGAGATCCTTAGCCGGAATCTTGCTCTCGTTGTTGGCAAGTTTGCATCCGCCGTCTTTCGTCAGCCAAAACTTGGTCGAATTAGCAGCCGCCCTCTTTACACCTACGTGTATGTGAATTGGTTCTCCGTTTTCCGAAATCCAAAAGAACAGAACGTACTGCCCAAAAATAAGAACTCGAGGCATTATGCCACCGCCGGTCCGGCTTTTTGGCGTTCGGCGAGCTCGAAGATAAACGGGGCGTTTGATCTAACAAATTCGGTCAAGAAATTGAGGTCATCAGCAGTAAATCCTTCGACGTTGAACCATTTGACCGCAGGCAAGAAGCATTCCGCATGGTCAAAGCCAAAGTCAACCGGGCGCTCGACGGCCACGCGAACGGTTCCGTCTTCTCTTGTCTCTGAGTAGGCAAATTGGGTGCCATCATCAAGCTGAACATAGCTCCAAAACATGACTACCTCCTTAGTGTTTATATTCGAGTATAAGGAGCAGACTAGACTTAACGCGGCGTGAATTAAATAATTCCTATAAGACACGAACTCTGACAGCTGGCCTTGTCCAGAAGTGGTGGGGGCCGAGTTCTGCCGACCAGAACCCGGTTTTGCGCTTTCGCGACCTGCGGTTTTATTAACAGAATTTGGCTTGCGCTCGGCGGGCTCCGGTTTTCCCGCACATACGGAAATCGGGAGCATCAGCAACGGCGCGCAGCTTTAAGAACCGCTGTTCCCAGCACGAAAAGCAAGCCGGACACGGCAATCCAATGGCTGTCGCTGGTTTTGGGGAGTGACGAGGAAGTCGCGGTGGCGGCCTTGAGCCTGGAGGTCTTGGCGGCCGTGTTGTTAGTCACTGTTGTCGTGGTCACTGTCTTAGTCGCGGCCGCTGGCTTCAGAGTGAGATTCGTCGACGGATCCGTAGCTGGCTCTCCGGTAGCGGGGTCAGTGCCAGGGACGGAAGGACCATCCCCCGGCACATCGCGCGCATCGCTCTCCCCCGCCGGGCCAGCAGCGCCCTCGGGCTCGATCGTCACATGCGCTGCCGCGGCCCCGTCGGCATCCACCACGCCGCCCGCGCCAAAGGCCCCGCCCGCAGGAGCCACAAAGCGCGCGGATGCAAGCGAGCCGCCCAGGCAGGCGACGCCGCCGTCGGCGCCCGACGCATCCAGCCAGGACGCATCGACGGTAAGCTGCCCGGCCGCGCCACCGCCGGCAGCCCCGCCCAGCAGACACACGCCATAGGCGCGCACGCCCGCCCCGGAGCCCGCGCCCGCGACGACAACGCGCCCACCGCCGCGAACGGCAAGACCGTCCGCGAGCACGCCGGCCACCCGCGCGTCC
>URUW01000119.1 GCA_900551205.1 uncultured Collinsella sp.
TTTTTAGGCGAGCGCCAGCAGATTTCCTACGGCGCGCTCGTGCAGACGTTTTGCGGCGTCTCGCTGCCCAAGACTGAGTCGCTGACCGACTGGTCGCGTCGCCCGCTGACCGATAAGCAGATTGAGTACGCGATCGATGACGTCAAGTACCTGATCGTCGCCTATACCGAGATGATGAGCCGTCTGCGCGAGCTGGGCCGCGTGGACTGGGTACTCGACGAGTTGCGCCCGCTGGCTGACGAGTCGCACTATCGCGCCGATCGCCACGAGGCGTTCCGCAAGGTCAAGCGCATCAATTCGTGCAGCCGTCACCAGCTGGGTATCGCGCGCGAGCTCGCCGCCTGGCGCGAGGACCGCGCCGAGCGCCGTAACATCCCGCGCAAGTGGGTCATGTCCGACGACACGCTGCTTGCGCTCGTTAAGCGCAATCCCGTCCGCGTTGAGGAGTTCCGTAGCATTCGCGGTACCGACCAGCTGGGGGAGCGCGACGTGGACGGTGCGCTCATGGCCATCAAGCGCGGCGCGAGCTGCCCGCACGATCGCCTGCCGCTCATGGTGCGCGGACACCGTCAGATCTCGCCGGAGCTGGAGAGCGTGACGGACCTGATGTATGCGCTCATCCGCCTGGTTGCCGAGCGCTCGGGGGTGGCGACCTCGGTCATTGCCTCGCGCGATGACCTGGCCGATTACATCGAGCATCCTGAGCAAAGCCCCCTGCGCGAAGGCTGGCGTTTTGAGCTTGTGGGTTCGCGCCTGGACGATCTGCTTTCCGGCAATATGGGGCTCACCGTGAAGGACGGAAAGATTGAGTTGTTATAGGGAAGCCTAGTCTGCTGAGTGGGTAGAATGCCTCCAACGTGTAACTCGATTTGGAGGAATTCGCATGCCCCATTACTATGGATATGGCTTTGGCATCGACCCGCTGTACCTGCTGGTTGTTCTTGTCTGCACGGTGCTTGGCCTTGCTGCGCAGAGCTATATCAATTCGACGTACAAGACGTGGTCCAAGGTTCGCTCGGACGGCGACACGGGTGCCACGGTCGCTCGCCGCATGCTCGACGCCAACGGTTGCAACGCCGTGGGTATCAAGGGCGTCGCCGGTGAGCTCACCGACCATTACAACCCGCAGGACAATAACCTGTATCTGTCGGATTCCAACCGTTCGGGCGGCTCGGTCGCAAGCGTTGCTGTCGCTTGTCACGAGGCAGGCCATGCCGCGCAGCGTCAAAGCGGCTATGCCATGATGAAGGTACGCACCGCCCTCGTGCCGGTCGTCAACTTTACCCAGAACACTTGGACCATCGTGCTGCTCATGGGCCTGTTTATGAACATCGCGGGACTCACGACCCTCGCACTGATCTTCTTCTCGTTTAGCGTGCTGTTCCAACTGGTTACGCTACCGGTCGAGATTGATGCTAGTCGGCGCGCCGTGGCGTATATTGAGCAGTCGGGTATGAGCTCCCAGCAGGTCAACGGTGCCAAGAAGGTGCTGACGGCCGCCGCGCTTACCTATGTGGCTGCGGCGCTCACCTCGATTATTCAGCTGCTCTATCTTATGGCTCGATACAACAGAAACTCCAACCGATAACAAATTGGGTCGCTGGGCGCCGCGGGGATTCGTGTCCTCGCGGCGCTGTACTATGTGTTGGACTTGAATTTGCGCAGGGCCGAAGCCCTTGTGCACGATGACGAAAGGAGGCTGCGTGGCAGGCTGGAATCTAACCGGCAATGCCGTTTCCGCCGAGTTCGACGGTTCGGACGAGCAGGAGCGTAAGGAGCTCAGCGTGAGCCAGGCGGTAGAGATCGCCGCCGGTGCGCTCGATGCCATTCCGCAGCTGAGTGTCCTGGGCGAGGTCACGGGTTTCCGTGGTCCCAATGCCCGAAGCGGCCACTGCTACTTCCAGATTAAAGACGACTCGGCCGCCGTCGACTGCATCATCTGGAAGGGCGCCTATCTCAAGCGTACCTTCGATCTGCGTGACGGCATGCAGGTGAGCTTTAAGGGCAGCTTCAATCTCTATAAGGCCACGGGCCGCATGAGCTTTGTCGCTCGCTCGTTTTCGCTGGCGGGGGAGGGTCTGCTGCGTCAACAGGTGGCGCAGTTGGCCGAAAAGCTACGCCGCGAGGGACTGATGGACGAGTCCCGCAAACGCCGCATCCCGGTGTTTTGCTCACGCGTGGCGGTCGTCACCTCGCTTTCCGGTGCGGTAATCGACGACGTCAAGCGTACGCTGCGCCGTCGCAACCCGCTCGTCGAGCTTGTCTGCGTGGGCGCCAAGGTTCAAGGCGAGGGTGCGCCGGCCGAGCTCATTGATGGCTTGCGCCGCGCCGCTTCCATTACGCCGGCGCCCGACTGTATTTTGCTGGTGCGCGGCGGCGGCTCCTTTGAGGACCTCATGACCTTTAATGACGAGGAGCTTGCCCGCGCGGTGGCGGCTTGTCCTGTGCCCGTGGTGACCGGCATTGGCCATGAGCCCGATACCTCGATTTGCGACATGGTGAGCGACCGACGCGCCTCCACGCCCACGGCGGCGGCAGAATCGGTGGCGCCGGCTATGACGGAGTTGGCCGATGTGCTCGAGGCGCGCCATCAGCGTCTGGGTGCCGCGATGGCATCGATGATTGGGTCGGCCCAGGTCGACCTGGAGATGCTCGATCAGCGCGGTCGCCGTGCCTGGGATACCTATACGGCTCGCTTGGGTGATGCGCTCGATGCCGCTGCGTGTCGCCCGTGCCTCAACGACCCCACATTTATGGTCGAGCGTCGCGAATCGGAGCTTGCACTGACTGCCGATCGCCTGTCGGGCGCCATAGTACGCTCGGTCGGGACATTCCGCTCCAACTTTGAGCGCTTGCCCGAGCGTCTGATTACAAGCACCTCGGGGCTCGATGGTAAGCGCCATGCGCTCACGCTTGCGAGTTCCCGCCTAGAGCATCAAGGGCGCACGATGCTCAGCAAGCCAGCGTCCGACCTGAGCCGTGCGGCAGCGTCGCTCGATGCCCTGTCGCCGCTCAAAGTGCTTGCTCGCGGCTATTCCATCGCGTACAGCGATGATGGTGTGGCTACGAGTGCCAAGACCTTTAAGCCTGGCGACGCCATTCGCGTGCGCATGGCAGACGGCAACGTGGCAGCAACGGTCGATACGGTCGAGTAGACCGCGTTTCGCAGTGATAGACCCTTAGGAAAGGAAACAGATATGGCAGAGAAGACCCCGGTAGAGCAGCTTACGTACAAGCAGGCCTCGCAGGAGCTGGAGCTCATCATCCGCAGCCTGGAGTCGGGCGATATGGAGCTCGAGGAGTCGCTCGAGAGCTACACCCGCGGCGTCGAGCTCCTCAAAAGCCTGCGCACCCGCCTGTCCGATGCCGAGCAGAAGGTCTCGGTGCTCCTTAAGGACGTCGACGGCAACGACGTGCTCGCCGACGGCGAGGCCGCCAACACCGATGATAACCTCTCGTTCTAAGCATCTCGACCAAATATAATTACCTTGGTCTGTAAGAAAGGAACCAGCTATGTGCGATTGCATCTTCTGTAAAATTGCCAACCACGAGATCCCCTCGACCGTTGTCTATGAGGACGACCAGGTCATCGCCTTCGACGACCTCAACCCGCAGGCGCCGGTCCACACGCTCGTGATCCCCAAGAAGCACTACAGCGATATCGCCGATAACGTGCCCGCCGAGACCATGGGCGCCATGGCCCACGCCGTCCAGGAGGTCGCCAAGGCCAAGGGTCTGGAGGACGGTTTCCGCGTCATTTCCAACAAGGGTGTCAACGCCGGCCAGACCGTCATGCACTTCCACATGCATGTCCTCGGCGGCAAGAACCTGGGCGAGAACCTCATCTGAGGACACGTAGCCCGTCGACTTGGCTGCCTTTGGAGTAATCTATGCAGCTTTCTCAACTCGAATACCTTCAAGCGGTAGCGAACTATGGCGGCGTGCGCAAAGCAGCTCGCGCCGTTCATGTGAGTCCGCAGGCCGTTTCGTCGGCAATCAAAAAGTTGGAATCTGAGTACCAGATTGTTTTGCTCGACCGATCGGCGGGGGAGGCTGTTTTGTCTCCGGCGGGCAGAGAATTTGCGCGTCGTGCACGCGTTATCCTGGCACAAGTCGACGATCTTAAAAAGTACGCCCAATCGAGGGACGACGGCGTCTCGCCCGACGGCCACTTCCGTCTTTACGCCCCCTGCCTTCAAGGGCGGGGGCGTCTCTTTTCCGAAAACTGGTACGACTCGTTTGAAAGCTCGCACCCTCAGATTCACCTTGATGTGTGGCATCAGCCAACGGCTACATGCTTTGAATCACTTGTGCTTGGCATTTCGGATGCGGCCATCTCATTTGAGGAACCAAGGAACAGTGTCCTTTCTTCGAAATACTTGGGTGAAAAGGAGCTCAAGGTTCTTTCGTGCCCAGCGGGTCATCAATCTGTGGGCGCTATGACCGTCCGTGAGTTACTGGGCGGCAGGTTAGCTGTTCCCATTAATTTGTCGCCCTGTCTCAATGCAATCAATCAATGCCCCGAAGCTCAGCTGGTTAATTTCCGCTTCCGCGACGTCGAATACGGAAACAGAGCGCAGGCTGAGTTTCTTCAAGCCGGGGGATTGATATTGGGTTTTTCTGGCTCTTCTCTCGCATCAGATGGATCGGAAGTGAGCGAGTGCTCCATTGAAGCCTCGCATGACGTAGCCTTGCCCATCTACTTCTGCTATCGGCAAAACTCCTGGACCGATCGACACCAGACGGTTTTTCTGCACCTATTGCGTCATCTTGCTTCGTGAGATTAATTGGCTTCGAGGCGTCAAGTGATTATTGACGCCTTGCAACACATAGCTGACAGCTTTGCCCTCATGCTTTTCCAAGATTCCGATTTAGATTGCTGACTCTTGGAGGGCGGAGCATGAAAAACCGTACGGTTTTGCTTTATATGACGTTCGTTTTTCTGTCGAACTTCAGCACCATTTTGTATTTTCTGACGGTTTACCTTGAATTCGTCGGATTCTCGATGGTGGCGATTTCTAGCATGATGATTGCATATCAAGTGAGCAAGTTCATCCTTGAAGTTCCCACTGGCTATATTGCTGATAGGTTTGGACGAAAGACTAGCGGTCTCGTTGGCGTTGTGGGAATGCTTGGATACTACGCCGCCCTGCTTCTCGTCCGTTCTCCTCTGCTTTTAATCGGCGCGTTTGCTCTCAAAGGTTTTGCCGTTGCATGTGTGAGCGGATCCATAGAAGCGATTTACATTGACAGCGTCTCTCAGGACCAGCTCGTAAGACTTAATGTCGTTGAGCGATTTGTTTTCTATGCCTCTTATGCCATCTCCGCTTGTGTGGGCGGCTTCATTTCGTCTGTCGGTGCATACCTCATTGGTCTTTCGGCAGATATCATCGCAATGGTGTTGACGTTGGTTGTCGTTATCTGCATTCCTGAGATGCGAAGAGGGGGCACTGCGGCGACACCTGAGCTTGGAATGAGCCCGAAGATGATTGGTGCTGCTATTACGGGTAATGGCGTTCTTCGGTCATCGTTCATCATGGACTGTTCTCAGGCATTTGCCTTCGTCGCCCTGGAAGATTTTTCTCACTGTTGCTTGCAGGCCGCGGAATGAATGCCGTCGCTTCGGGCGTGACCATTGCGGTCCAGCTCCTTGTCTCCGCCTCCATAGGGTTTATTGTGCCCAGCGCGATTACTCGTGTCGACAAGGGCCGTTTTGCACGTATTTGCGGCAT
>URUW01000120.1 GCA_900551205.1 uncultured Collinsella sp.
GGACAGTAGAGCAGCAAACTTAACCGCCCCGCCCGGCAGGCGAGCGGACAGCGAACGACATCTGTCCAACAATTCGTGCGAAACACAATGAAAAACCGTTTGATGTGAGTTAATATAAACAACGTCGTGAATCTGACTCCTGCCACATGCATGACAGGGGTTAAACACAAAAAAGGAGTCAACTATGGTTTCTGAGAAGGCTACCCTCGTTAATCCTCAGGGTCTGCACATGCGTCCGGCTGGTCTGTTCGCCTCCACCATGGGCAAGTACGCCTGTGACGTGACGGTCGTCACCCCCGAGAAGGAGGTCAACGGCAAGTCCCCGATGGCCCTCATGGCTGCTGGTATCCCCTGCGGTACCGAGGTCGAGGTCAAGTGCGACGGCGCCGATGAGGCCGAGGCTCTGGCTGCTGCCATTGAGCTCATCAAGAGCGGTCTTGGCGAGTAGAACTCAAACGGGTCGCATGTTGAACAACTAAGTTCATATTTGGGGGCGCAGTGACCTGTTGTAAGGAAGCTGCGCTCTTTTGTCATGGATATGGCAAAACGCTTTATCACATGACACGGAGAGAGGAATGGGAATGTATCAGGGAGTCAACGCTTCCGAGGGTATCGGTATCGGCACCGTCATGGTCGCCGTCGATCCCGACTTGACGTTTGAGCCGCACGAGGTTGCCGATTCGGCAGCAGAGAAGGAGCGCTATCAGACCGCTCTTTCGGTCTTCTGCGAGAAGACCCAGGCTCAGGCCGACCACATGAAGGAGACGGTGGGCGAGGCCGAGGCCGAGATCATGAGCGGACACATTGTCCTGGCTCAGGATCCGGGCATGACCGACGCCATCAACGCCGCCATTGACGGCGGCACCTGCGCCGAGCAGGCGCTCATGGACACCTCGACCATGTTCGAGAACATGTTCCTGTCCATGGACGACGAGATGTTCCGTCTGCGCGCGGCCGACATCGCCGACATCCGTACCGGCATTCTGGCCGAGTTGCTGGGTAAGGAGGTCGTCGACCTCTCCGTCCTGCCCGAGAACACCGTCGTTGTCGTGCACGACCTCACGCCGTCCATGACCGCCACGATCGATAAGGCGCACGTTGCCGGTATCGTCACCGAGACTGGTGGCCGCACGTCGCACTCCGCAATCATTGCGCGCGCCCTCGAGATCCCGGCTGTCCTTTCGGTTTCCAACAGCTGCACCGCACTGCGCAACGGCATGACCGTTGTCGTCGACGGTGGCAAGGGTATCGTCGAGGCCGATCCCGACGAGGAGACGCTCGCTGCCTACACTGCCAAGGCCGAGGCTTTCGCTGCCGAGAAGGCGGCTCTCGAGGCCTTCCGCGGCAAGCCGTCCGTGACTGCCGACGGCATCAAGAAGATCATTGCCTGCAACATCGGCAACCCCGATGACGTGCCCAACGCGCTCGATCACGATGCCGAGGCTATCGGCCTGTTCCGTTCCGAGTTCCTGTTCATGGACTCTGCTGAGCTTCCTTCCGAGGAGGAGCAGTTCAACGCCTACCGTAAGGTCGCCAGCGCGCTCAAGGGCGCTCCGGTCATCATCCGCACGCTCGATGTGGGCGGCGACAAGGAGATTCCGTATCTGCACATGGTCAAGGAAGAGAACCCCTTCATGGGCTTCCGCGCCGTGCGTTACTGCCTGGCCAATCCCGACCAGTACAAGGTTCAGCTCCGCGCCCTGCTGCGCGCCAGCGCCTTTGGTGACGTCAAGATCATGATCCCGCTCGTCACCTGCGTCGAGGAGGTCGTGGCCGTCAAGGAGCTCGTCGAGCAGTGCAAGGCCGAGCTGACCGAAGAGGGTCGCAAGTTCAACGAGAACATCGAGGTCGGCATTATGGTCGAGACGCCTGCCGCCTCGCTGCTCGCTGACCGTCTGGCCGAGGTCGCCGACTTCTTCTCTATCGGCACCAACGACCTCATCGGCTACACCATGTGCGCCGACCGTGGCAACGACACCATCTCCAACCTGTACCAGGTGTACTATCCCGCCGTGCTCCGCTCGCTCAAGAACATCATCGAGAGCGGCGTGAAGGCCGGTATCATGGTCGGCATGTGCGGCGAGGCCGCTGCCGATCCGCTGCTTGAGCCGCTGCTGATCAGCTGGGGCCTGGAGGAGTTCTCGATGAGCGCTCCGTCCATCCTGCGCGCCCGCAAGACCATCAGCCAGTGGACCAAGGCCGAGTGTGACGAGCTCGCCGAGAAGGCACTCGCCTGCAACACTGCCGCCGAGGTCAAGGCGCTGCTCGAGTCTGCTGCTCGCTAATTTGGTATCAGAGGTAACCGCGTGGTTGGAATGGGCCAATCACGCGGCCCTCACATATACAGGGGGTACTGTAAATGTTCTACACGCTAACCGCTAACCCGGCTGTCGACATGACGGTTTCGAGCTCTCCGCTCGAGCCCGATGAGAACGTCCGCACCGGCTCGGCCAGCTACACGGCTAACGGCAAGGGCCTCGACGTGTCCTTCGCCTTTAAGAAGATGGGCGTCGACACCGTCGCGCTCGGCTTCTTCGCTGGCTTCACGGGCAAGTTTATCGTCGAGGAGGTCATGAACCTGGGTTGCCTGTGCCGCCCGGTCTGGACCGACGGCATCACGCGTATCAACACCTACGTCAACGATGGCCAGCACGAGTACGGCATCCTCAACCCCGGTGCTCCTATTACGCCGCAGCACCAGGAGGAGCTCTACAACATCCTGGACACCGCGGGCGATCTTGAGTGCCTGATCGTCTCTGGCTCCGTGCCTCCCAAAGCTACGCCCGACTTCCTGGCTCAGGTCATGGAGCACGCTCAGGCCCGTGGCGCCGATGTCGTCCTGGACCTGTCCTCCGACAAGCTCAAGGAGCTCGCTCACAAGAAGCCGCTGCTCATCAAGCCGAACCATCACGAGATGAAGGCTATCTTCGGCGTGCCGGTCGACACTGATGACGAGGTCCGCGTTGCCATGAAGATGGCTCATGACGCGGGCGTTCAGAACGTGCTGCTCACCCGTGGTAGCCGTGGCGATGCCTACTTCTCCAACGGCGAGGACATTTGGTACGCCAAGCGTGAGTTCAACATCAAGCTGGTCTCTTCCGTCTGCGCCGGCGACTGCACCCTCGCTGCGTTCCTGCACAAGTGGTACAGGGATCGCGACAACGTCGAGGAGGCCATGAAGCTCGCTATGGCCACCGGCGCCAACGTCGCTGAGTCCGTCGGCATCGGCGACTTCGGTCACGTTGACGAGTACAGCAAGCGCGTTGCTGTCCGCAAGCTCGATCGTCAGTAATCGAAACGCGACATATTCGTGCGCATGCGGCGCCCCGGTTTCGGCTGGGGCGCCTTTTTGTTCCGCCACGGGGGAGAGGAGTCCTTCCGTACTTCATCGCTTCCACACCGTTCACCGAGTTGTCCTAGCCTTTTACCGATGCGTGGAATATACTTTCATTAACACGTTGCCTTGTGAAAGGAACATTCATGATTTACACGCTCACTGCAAATCCCGCCATTGACTACAACATCACCTGCGACGGTCTTGCTGCCAACACCGTCACGCGTACCCGCAACGCCGTCTACACGCCCAACGGCAAGGGCCTCAACGTCTCGTTTACGCTCGACCACTACGGCGTCGACACCACGATCCTGGGCTTTTTCGCCGGTTTCTCGGGCGAGTTTATCGTTAAGGGCGCCGAGGCCCTGGGCGTGCCCGTCAAGCCCGTGTGGACCGACGGCATCACGCGCGTCAATGTGTTCCTCAACGCCGGCCCCGACACCGAGTACAACATGGTCAACGCCGGTGCCGCCATCAACGAGGCCAACGAGCGGGAGATGTTTGAGCTCATCGATTCGCTCGATGACATGACCTGCCTGGTCATCAGCGGCTCGCTGCCTCCCAACACTTCCGAGGGCTTCCTGGCCGAGGTCCTGCGCCGCGTCAAGGCCAAGGGGGCCGAGTTCGTGCTCGATATCTCGAGCCATCAGCTGGCAGACCTCATTGCCATGGAGCCGCTGCTGATTAAGCCCAATGACGACGAGCTGCTCGATATCTTTGGCATTAAGGTAAGCGGCGGCGACGATGAGTCCGTCAAGGGTGCCATGGCCGAGCTGCACGCCAAGGGCGCTAAGAACGTGCTGCTGACGCTCGGCGGCGCCGGTGCGTACTTCTCCAACGGCGAGCACATCTGGTTTGCCAACCGTACTTTTGAGGTTAAGCTGCTGTCGACGGTGTGCGCCGGCGATTCTTCGCTGGCCGCCTTCCTGTCCGTGTGGCACGACGCCCCGGAGCGCGTCGAGGACGCCCTGCGTCTCTCGATGGCCACCGGCGCTAACGTGGTCGAGTGCCCCGGTCTGGGCGACTTCGCCAAGGTCGATGAGTATCAGAAGGGTATTGCAATCCGTCAGGTTTGCTAGTTCCGGCACCTTGCCTGAATAGTTCAATTATTTCGCATCCGTCTTAGACCAGGACGGATGCGTTTTTGTTTATCGGACTTGCGTGTGCAGTGGAGGCTGTTTCTTGCTAGACTTCTTGCAGACGCAATCGATAGCCAATTTGATAGTCGCAGGAGGCCATAGGCATGTGCAATGTTTCGCTCAACGGTACGCAGCCGACCGATGCCTCTATCCGTGTCCTGCGTGCGCTTGAGGCAGCAGGTCTTGAGGCTTGGTACGTGGGTGGTTGGGTACGTGATGCGCTGATGGGATGCCCCAGCCACGATGTCGACATGTGCTGCAGCGGCCTGTGGCTGGAGTCCAAGGCGGCACTCGAGGCCGCCGGCATTGCGGTAGTTGAGTCGGGCATTAAATTTGGCGGCATTACGGCTATTTGCGATGGCGAGCGCATTGAGGTCACCACCTATCGCCTGGACGGCTTCTATACCGACGGTCGTCATCCTCAGAGTGTGGAGCGCGCCGCTTCGCTTGAGGACGATCTGGCGCGCCGCGACTTTACCGTCAATGCCATGGCGTGGCATCCCGAGCGCGGCCTTGTCGACCGCTACGATGGCCAGGGCGACCTAGACCGCAAGCTGATTCGTGCCGTCGGAGATCCCAAGCGCCGCTTTAACGAGGATGCCCTGCGCATGTTGCGTGCGGTGCGTTTTGCCTGCCGCCTGGACTTTGTGATTGAGCCCGAGACCAAGTGTGCCCTTGCCGAGTGCGCGCCGCTGCTCGATGCCGTGGCGCGCGAGCGCGTGGGTATTGAGCTCGAGGGCATTCTATCGACCGGCCACGGGGGAGACGCGATGCTGCGCTACCCCGAGCTCATCTGCGCCGCCGTGCCCGAGCTTGCGCCGGCTCGTGGGTTTGACCAGCGCAGTGTCTATCATGCGTTTAACGTCTACGAACATATCGCCCGCGTGCTGATGGTGGCAGGGGAGCTGGCGCTGTGCGATGGCGTGGCGCCTTCGCCGAGCTTAATGTGGGCAGCGTTTTTGCATGACGTCTCCAAGCCCGATTGCTTTACGGTCGATCACGCCGGCAGCGGCCACTTCTACGGTCATCCCGAGCTCGGCGCCAAGAAGGCGCGCGTCATTATGGATCGCCTGGCGCTCTCGCACGATTTGGTGCGCGATGTGTGCCTGCTCATCAAATACCATGACAAGCCGCTGCGCCCCGAGCGCTCCTGCCTGCTCAATATGATGCGCGCGCTTTCGGGCGAGGGCGTCGACACGCCGCGTCTGATGGACGAGCTCATGGATCTTAAGCGTGCTGA
>URUW01000121.1 GCA_900551205.1 uncultured Collinsella sp.
GAGGGAAAGCGTTAGGGGCGCTGTAGTCTTTTCGTAGGAGTCGCACACACTCGCCAAAATGAGCTCGGCATACACGGCAGCCTGGTCATCCTCATCGACAGTCGCCTGGTCGCCAAAGGTAAAGGTCATGCCCACATGCGATTCGTCGACATCGAATTTGATCGAGATATCGTCGGAATCAACAGCCGTGCAGCCAAAGATGAAGGCTTCTTCGGCAGCCATACGAATGTCCTCGATGCGATCGACGGACATAGAGCACAGGGCGCCGACGTTGGCGGCCGTCATGCGCACCAAGCGCGCGAGACGCGGATCACCGGCAACGCTCAGCGTAATGGGGCAGGTTGCTTCGCTACTCATCGCAGGACTCCTCGGAGGTCTCGGCAGGCGTATAGGTGTAATACTGAGCAGGCTTAGCAGCGGGCTTCTGAACATCATCGTCGTCAGCAGCGGCATCGTCGTCGCCAATCAGAACGCGCTCAGTAGGCTGCTCGGCCTCGGCGGCGGCAGCGGCGAGCTTGCGATCGGCGTCGGCTGCAGGAGCCTTCACCTTATTGAAGAGCTTCTGCACGGCGCCAGCAGCAGAATCAGTCACGCTCGATACGGCATTGCTGGCCTCGGCCACGCTGCCCGTGACCTCGGAGATGTCGCGAACGACCGCCTCAACCTCAACGAGGTTAGACGTCAGAGCATCAACGGCAGTCTTGCTCGACTTGAGGAGCGGCTCAACCTGTGCCAGCGCGGGGGTGAGCTCATCGACAGCGCCATCGAGCTTTGCCACCACAGGCTGTGCCTCGGCGAGCGTATTGTTAAGGTCACTCACCGTCTTGTCGAGCGAGTCGACGACGGTGCGAGTCTTGCGCAGCGTGAGCGCGAGCTCGACAACAGCCCACACGCCGGCAACGGCGAGCACCAGCAGGGCGATTTGAATGGGACTCATGCAAGCCTCCCGAAGGAATCGAAATACAGACGTTTTTCATGGTACCCCAAAGAAGGACAAAGATACCCAAAGGGAATGCGCGAGGCGCCAATGGCCTACTTGGGAGCGTTGCCGCTACGGTCGCGCTCGCTTTGCTCCACACGCCACTCTTCCCAACCGCGGCCGGCAGGCTGCCAGAACGCGCCGCGCTCCAACCCCTCGGGCAAATAGCGCTGATCGACCCAGCCTTCGGGATAATTGTGCGGGTACTTGTATACACCGTACTCGTCGCTGCCGGGACGGTGACGATCGCGCAGGTAGCTGGGCACCTCGCGAAGACCACTGCTGCGGATATCGGCCAGCGCCGCATCGATTGAGGCCTCACACGCGTTGGACTTAGGCGCCAGGCACACATAGAGCGCAGCCTGAGCCAGGTTGATGCGACACTCGGGATAGCCAATGACCTCGGCAGATTTAAATGCGGCATGTGCCACCAAAAGCGCCTGCGGATCGGCGTTGCCAACATCCTCGGAAGCCTGAATCATAATGCGGCGAGCGATAAACTTGGGATCCTCCCCCGCATCGATCATGCGTGCGAGCCAATAGATCGTGGCATCGGGGTCGCTGCCTCGCATGGACTTGATGAACGCGCTAATAATGTCGTAGTGCATGTCACCGTTTTTGTCATACGAAAACCCACGACGCGGATTGGCGATCTTCACGTCGTCCACGGTAATGGGATAGCGTTCCCCCGCCGCCGGCGCTGGCGTTCCCTCGGTATCGGGACGCGTAACGGCAATCTCGCTCGCAAGCTCGAGCGTCGTGAGTGCTGAGCGAGCATCGCCCGCGGCCAATGTGCAAATGGTTTTAACCGTATCCTCATCGGCCGAGAACTTACCGTTTAAACCCTGCGGCGCCTCGAGCGCACGCTCAATGAGCGTGGCGATATCCTCGTCCTTCAGGTGCTCAAGCTCTACCACACGCCCACGCGAGAGCAATGCCGAGTTGACCTCAAAGTACGGGTTTTCCGTCGTGGCGCCAATCATAATGACGGTGCGGTTCTCGACCGCATGCAGCAGGGCATCTTGCTGCGACTTCGAAAAGCGATGGATCTCATCGATAAACAGAATGGTGCGGCGGTCGTAGGTGTTCAGACGGGTCTTAGCCTCATCGATTACGCGGCGCAGGTCCTTCACAGTGCCCGTCACGGCGCTGACCTCGACAAACTCGCTCTTGGTATGGTTGGCGATAATGTGGGCCAGCGTCGTCTTGCCCGTGCCAGCCGGGCCGTACAGAATCACGCTCGACAGCACGTCATGCTCAATCGCGGCGCGCAGCCACGAGCCCTTACCGACGGCCTTATGCTGACCCACATACTCGTCGAGCGAATTGGGGCGCATGCGCACCGCAAGCGGCGCATTCTGAAAGGAACGCTCGCGCGTCGAAGCAGAAAAAAGGTCGTCCATAGCCATCCCGTGCATCAATCAAAAACGTTTTCCACAAACAGTATACCGAATAAATACGAACTACCGT
Source organism: uncultured Collinsella sp. (assembly GCA_900551205.1). GTDB lineage: Bacteria > Actinomycetota > Coriobacteriia > Coriobacteriales > Coriobacteriaceae > Collinsella. The sequence continues at coordinate 2,450 of URUW01000121.1, forward strand.
TCGTTAATATAGGTACGATGCGGAAACTTTAGACCCGGGAACAGCTTGCTCGTCAGCTCGCAGAAATAACCGTCCGTCATGCTCGCGATGTAATCCACCACGGCTTGATCCTTGTCGTCCTGCCAGGCATAGGTACGATGATAGTAGGAAAGCTGCTGCTCAATGCGCGAAATATGGTGCTTAAAGATATAAGAAGACTCGTCGCCACTGTTTAGATCCCGCAGGCAACGGTCGTAGAGCTTTTCGAACGCCTCACGCAGCTCCTCCTCGGAATCGCCTTCGATACCGCCCTTGCTATAGATCTTCTCGTAGTTCTCGCGCTTGGCTCGGCGAATTTCCTCAAACAGGTCCTCGCTCATCTCGATGCGCGGCTTACCATAGCTATGCTCAACGATATCGATGGAAGCGTGCGTGAGGATCCAACTGTTATAGGCGCCGCCCCGACCATCGTCAAAAGCGTCGGGCGAAAGCAGACCCGCCGCGATCGCATCCTGACGGTCACGACCGACGTAGGCAAGAATATCCGAGATGCGAACGACGCAGCCCTCGAGCGTCATGGGACGCAGGTGCCCAATGGCGCCATAGCCCGTGGCGATGCAGTCCTCGACCGCCCGATCGAACTGGTCAAAGGAGCCCATATCCGACAATTCAAACACGCGCTGCTCGTACTCGCCGTTATGGCACAGCACGCCGTCGAGCGTCTGGAGTGACACGTTACGGCCGTACAGCGCGTCGAGCACGCGGACCGACTGCACGTTATGGAAAAAATAACGCCCCGTACGCTCGTGGTAGATATCGTTGAGGAATCGCTCACCGGCATGGCCGAAAGGCGTGTGTCCCAAGTCGTGGCCCAGGCCAATCGCCTCGATCAGATCGCAATTGAGCCCTAGGGCGCGACCGATATCGCGCGCAATGCGGGAGACAAGCTGCACGTGCAAACCGCGGCGTGACAGATCGTCATTGCTACGGAAGCTAAAGACCTGCGTTTTGCCTGCATAACGGGTGTACGCAGGAAGATGAAGTATCTTTTCGGTATCGCGCATAAACGCTGGACGCATAAGCGTGCCTTTGTCGGCGGCGCGATCAATACGACGAATGACCTGATCGTCGTTGCAACGATACGGGTTAACATAGCCCGAAGCACGATCAGTGGCAATGCGCTCAAAAAGTTCGGGCGACAACGCCGAGGGAATACGGTCCATGCGCGCCTTAATGACGGCCGTTTCTTGATTAGTTGCCATGGCATGCTCCTTAAGAAGGATGCGCAATCGGTTACAAAGTGCAGCCCACAACCTCGATTATGGCAAAAATCGGCACCAAAAACGGGAGCAATGGCAAGGAGCGCGATTTTGTGATGAGGCAGGAGAGGGCAAGGACCAGGAGCGCGGCGGCAAATGCCACGATGCCACCCATAGGGTCGAGCGTGCAAAGCGCGAAAAGTGCCTTAGCATCTCCCATGCCGATGCCCGGGATTTGGCGAAGACGACGCCAGAGGGACTCAGTCAGCACGAGAGCAAGATACACGATGACGGCAAGACCTGCGTGGTCAAGCGTTGTGTTCAAACCGAGGTCGAGCCAAACGCCCGCAAACGCCGCCACGGCGCACGCGCCAGCAAGCGAATTCGGGAACCGCCGATCACGAGCATCGATAACGGCGCCAGCAATAGCAAACAACCAAAATGGGATATAGACCATCGAACGCCTCCTCGAGTTACATCGCATAAACAAAAACCACCACAAAGGTGCCTGTCCCCTTTGTGGTGGTTTTGGTGGTGATTATTTGGCGCCTTGCATGACCTCGTCAAGGGTGACGTTGACGGCGTGCTGCGTCGGAACCCAGTCGACCTTCAGGAACAGCGCAGCCACCGTGATGGGGATATAGCTGAACATAAAGATCGGGAAGGTAAACAGGTTAGTCACCAGGCGCCACTTTTGCGCGCAGTGAATATGCTTGTACTCAAAGATAGTCGTGAGCAGCGCCAGGATGAAGAAAGTCTGATACATCATGGCGAAGGTCATAATGAGCGAAGCGGCGCACGCCTGCATCTCGACTTCGGTTGCCAAGAAACCATGCGAAAGGCCACCCACAATCAAGAACGTCGCATTAGCGAGCATCGAGATCAAGGACAGCAGCATACCCGGGGCGATGGTCATAAACATGTCGTAGGCGGCAAAGCGATGATAGCGGAAGGTCGATTTGACCAGGTGCTTACCGTAGGTAAAGAACACCTGGTAGAAGCCCTTGGTCCAGCGCATGCGCTGTTTCCAGGACGCCTTAAACGTCACGGGCTGTTCGTCAAAGAACTCCGCCGGCGCATAACCGATGCGAATGCCGTGAATGGCACAGAACGTAGTGAACTGGATGTCCTCGGTCAGCGTATGGAACTGCCAGCCGTGCATGCCCTCAATTACGCTGGCGGAGATGAGGTAGCCCGAACCAGAGACGGCACAAGACGTCTTGCAGATGTTGCGCGCGTTGTTGAGGAAGCGGGCCTCACGCAGATACCAGGTGGCGTTGGCAGACGAAATCCACGAGCTGCCAAAGTTCTTGGAGTTACGATAGCTCGTAACCACATGGAAGCCCTGGTCAAAGGCATCATTCATCTTGGAGACGTAATCGCGGGAGATAACGTTGTCGGCATCGAAGATAAAGTAGCCCTCAAACGTGTCGGGATACTCGTTGAGAATGCGATCGAAACCAAAGTCCATGACCCAGCTCTTACCCTTGCGGGCCAGGTCGTTGCGCTCATAAACGATGGCGCCCGCCTCGCGCGCGAGCTGCGCCGTATTATCGGTGCAGGCATCGGCGACCACGAAGACCTCGATAAGCTCGGACGGATAATCCTGGTCCTTGATGGAGCGAACGAGGTTGGCGATCACGGCCTCCTCGTTATGCGCCGCGATAAAGAAGGCATAGCGGTGGAGTTTTTTGGCCTTGGGAGGCGCGACCTCGCCACGAAGAGCGCCAATGACAAAGAAGACCACCTGGTACAGAAAGCAGACCGTGAGTAGCGTAACCACAATCTGGTTAAAGATCACGATGGGCGTGTTAGTTTGTAAAAAGGCGAGCATGCAGGCTCCCGAGAACGCGTTACGTAAACAACCGTATATCTTACCGTAGGCTAACCGAGTTCAAGAAACCACCTAATACTGGTTAGGCTTCGAGCAGACCGAGCTGCGGAACGATTTCGTCGCCGGCGGCAGTGCGGCCGAGCGAGCGCGGGGCTAAGTCATCCAGAACGGCGGCGAGATCCCAC
>URUW01000122.1 GCA_900551205.1 uncultured Collinsella sp.
CGCCGGGCCCAAGATGGGGGAGAGCGTGGCCGCTGCGACGGCGAGGTCGTCTACGACCATGCCGTGCGCAAAGAAGGTCGTTGCGGCCAGGATGACCATGGCCGAGTTGATTGCCCAGCCCACGCCCATCGAAAAGAGCGTGTCGAAGAGCTCGTAGTGCAGACGTTCTTCGATAACTTGCTCGCCTTGGCCTTCGAAGTGCATGGATTGGATGACCTCGGAGTGCAGAAAAAGGTTGTGTGGCATAACGACCGCACCCAGGACACTCACGATAATCGTTGCCGAGTCGGCAGGCATGCTGGGGATGATCCAGCTTGCGGTTGCTTGCGGCCAGTCGACTTTGACCAGCGCGAGCTCTGCTAAAAACGAGAGTCCCACCACACCCACGAAGGCGATGATCCAGCGTTCGGCGCGCTTGTAGGAGCTCGTCATGAGCATCGCCATCGATACTGCCGCCACGATGACGCAGCCCACGCGCACGGGCAGCCCAAAGAGCATTTGAAGGGCAATCGCGCCGCCCAGGACTTCGGCCATGGCGGTGGCGATGGTCGCGAGATAGGCACTGGCGAGCACCGTACGCCCGACGAAGCGGGGGAGGTAACGTGTCGTGGCCTCGGCAAGGCAGGCGCCCGTGGCGATACCCAGGTGCGCCGCGTTGTGCTGCAGCACGATGAGCATAATCGTGGACAGCGTGACGATCCACAGCAGCGCGTAGCCAAACTGCGAGCCCGCGGCCATATTGGAGGCCCAGTTGCCCGGGTCGATAAAGCCGACGGTCACGAGCAGCCCGGGGCCGATATGCCGCGCAATGTCTAGGCCTCCGTGACCACCGGTGCGTCGGGAGCCAAAGTGTTGTTTGAGATGGTTGAGCATGGTGCGCTCCTGTGTGCCGTTTGCTTGACGCCGCAAAGGATACCCGTTTTAAGCTTAAAAGTTAACCAAGACTAACAAAATTGTTGTATTTGAATGGGATGGTGAAAGGGGGCTGCCGAAATGTCTCGATCTGTAACAGTTTGCCGCCAAAACCGACCCTTCGTGTTACAGATCGAGACAAACCAAAACCGTCCCGCAGAAAATCTCAATCTGTAACATCTAGGCGCCAAAATCGGTTCCTCCTGTTACAGATTGAGATGTTTGAAGTGGTGAGCTAACAGGCCGAACTTGGGGCCTATGTTGTCGCCCTTGAGCTCGGCGGTGTCCACTCGTAGGGCGTGCGTTACGCGATTGTTTCGAAACGGGTGGGAAACACAACGGGCCGGCGATGCCCCTAGTATGCCTAGTCAACTGACTGTCTAAACACCTAGGGGAGGATCGCGATGCAGGCAGATTCCGCTCAGCAGCAGGGCCTTTATCGCCCCGAATTCGACCACGATGCATGTGGCATCGGCGCGCTTGCCGATATCAACGGCGAGCGCCATCACCAGATCCTGGACGACGCACTGTCCATTCTGGTCAACTTGGAGCACCGCGGCGGCACGGGACTCGAGAAGAATACCGGCGACGGCGCTGGCATCCTGTTCCAGGTTCCGCATCACTTTTTCCGTAAAGAGGCTCAAAAGTGCGGCCAGATTCTGCCGGCAGAGGGCGACTATGGCGTGGCCATGCTCTTCTTCCCGCAGGACGACAAGGGCGTAGAGGATGCCCGCCGCGTGTTTGAGGAGGGCTGCGCCGAGGCCGGCGTGCCGCTGCTCTTTTGGCGCGAGGTGCCGGTCGACCCGCACGATCTGGGCGAGACGGCCCGCGCCTGCATGCCTACTATCCTGCAGGCCTTTCTGGGTCGCCCCGACGACACGCCCGCTGGCGATGCCTTTGAGCGTCGCCTGTACGTGTGCCGCCGCACCATCGAGAAGAAGGCCGACGCCGAGTTTGCCCTGCGCGACAAGATCTTCTATGTGTGCTCCATGAGCTCGCGCACTATCGTGTACAAGGGCATGCTGGTCGCCACACAGATGCGCCGCTTCTTCATCGACCTCAACGACGCCGCCGTCAAGACGGCCGTGGCGCTCGTACACTCGCGCTACTCCACCAACACCACGCCCAGTTGGGAGCGCGCGCACCCCAACCGCTTTATCATCCACAACGGCGAGATCAACACCCTCAAGGGCAACGTCAACTGGATTCGTGCCCGCGAGCCCAACCTGTACAGTCCCGTGTTGCAGCATGATCTTGAGCGCGTGATGCCCATCATCAACCGTGAAGGTTCCGACTCCGCGATTTTGGACAACGTGCTCGAGTTTTTGGTCATGAACGGTCGCCCGCTTACACGTGCCGCGTCCATGTTGCTGCCCGAGCCGTGGGACCACAACGACAGTCTGAGCGAGGAGCGCCGCGCCTACGACGCCTACCAGTCCATGCTTATGGAGCCCTGGGATGGCCCGGCCGCCATTGCCTTTACCGACGGTCGCACCCTGGGCGCCGCCCTCGACCGTAACGGCCTGCGCCCGGCTCGTTACTACGTGACGCGCGACGGTCGCTTCATGCTGGCAAGCGAGGTGGGCACCATCGAGGTGAGCCCCGAGAACATCCTGACGAGCGGCTGTCTGGGGCCGGGCCAGATGCTCGAGGTCGACTTTGCCCGCGGGCGCGTCATCTACAACGACGAGCTGCGTGCCCGCTATGCCAAGGAAAAGCCCTACCGCGACTGGATTGCCGAGGAGACGCTGACCGTTGACGCGCTTGATGAGCCCGTTGCGACAACGCCCGCCGAGGACGCCGAGGTGCCCGCCGCCGTGCGCATGACCAAGCTCGGCTACCACTGGGATGACGTTGACGAAGTCGTGCGTCCCATGGCCCAGCAGGGCAAGGCCCCGCTCGCCTCGATGGGCATCGACGCGCCGCTGGCCTGCCTGTCCAAGAAGACGCGCTCGTTCTTTGACTACTTCTATCAGTTGTTCGCTCAGGTCACAAACCCGCCCATCGACGCCCTACGCGAGCATATGGTCACCTCGACCACGCTCTACCTGGGCAACCACGGCAACCTGCTCGAGGATTCCCGCACGGCCTGCCAGCTGGTGCGTTTGGAGCGCCCGTTGCTCAACGAGGAGGAGTTTGACCGCATTTGCGCCATCGACCGCGTGGGCTTTAAGACTCGCCGCTTCCGTGCCGTCTACCGCCGCGACGCCGGCGAGGGCGCACTGCAGGCTGCGCTCAAGCAGCTTGCCGAGGACGTTGAGGCTGCGGTCCGCGACGGCGTGAACATCGTGGTGTTGAGCGATCGTGCCGCTGCGGGCGAGGTGCCCGTGCCGTCGCTGCTCGCCGTGGGCTGCGTGCACAACCATCTGATCCGCGCTGGCGTGCGCACCTTTGCCGACATCGTGGTGGAGTGCGGCGATGCCGTGTCTCCGCACGACTTTGCGGCGCTGGTGGGCTACTCCGCGAGCGGCATCTATCCGTACAACGCGCATGCGTGCATTCGCGACTTGGCGGCGCACGGCGATCTGGACGTGGCGGCCGAGCAGGGCATCGCCAATTACAACAAAGCCGCGACGGCGGGCATCGTCTCCATCATGTCCAAGATGGGCATCTCCACGGTGCAGAGCTACCATTCGGCGCAGATCTTCGAGGCTGTGGGCTTTACGCCGGAGTTCGTCAACGCGTACTTTGCCGGCACGGTGAGCCGCGTGGGCGGCATGGGTGTCGAAGACGTCGAGCGCGAGCAGAATGAGCGCTATGACGCCGCGCTCGCCATTCTTAAGAGCCCGGCTCCCGATCAGTTGCCCACACTGGGCCTGACCAAGTGGCGCCCGTTCGGTGGTGAGGATCACCTGATCGACCCCCATACCGTCTACCTGCTGCAGACCGCCTGCCGCGAGGACAGCTACGACACCTTTAAGGAGTACAGCGCCCGCCTGCACCGCACCGGCCGTGCCGTGCGCCTGCGCGACTTGCTCGACTTTGATGCCAGCGGCCGCACCCCGGTGGCGCTCGACGAGGTGGAGCCCGCGCTCAACATCGTCCGCCGCTTTAACACCGGCGCCATGTCGTACGGCTCCATCAGCAAAGAGGCGCACGAGTGCATGGCCATCGCCATGAACCGCCTGCATGGCCGTTCCAACTCGGGCGAGGGCGGCGAGGACCCGCGTCGCGAGACCCCGCTGGCCAACGGCGACTCCAAGAACTCCGCGATCAAGCAGGTGGCAAGCGCACGCTTTGGCGTGACGAGCCGCTATCTTTGCAGCGCCTTTGAGATTCAGATCAAGATGGCCCAGGGCGCCAAGCCCGGTGAGGGCGGCCACCTACCCGGCAAGAAGGTCTATCCCTGGATCGCCGAGGTCCGTCAGTCCACGCCCGGCATTGGCCTGATCTCGCCTCCGCCGCACCACGACATCTACTCCATCGAGGACCTGGCAGAGCTGATCTTCGATCTTAAGAACGCCAACCCCGGTGCGCGCGTGTCGGTCAAGCTGGTCAGCGAGGCCGGCGTCGGCACCATTGCTACCGGCGTGGCCAAGGGCGCTGCCGACAAGATCTTGATCAGCGGCCACAATGGCGGCTCGGGTGCCGCGGCGCGCGATTCCATTTGGCACGCCGGCCTGCCGCTGGAGCTCGGCCTTGCCGAGGCTCAGCAGACGTTGCTGCAAAACGGCCTGCGCTCCCGCGTGGTGCTCGAGGCCGACGGCAAGCTCATGGACGGCACCGACGTCGCTGTCGCCTGCCTGCTGGGTGCCGAGGAGTTTGGTTTTGCGACCATGCCGCTCATCTCCATGGGTTGCCTCATGCAGCGCGACTGCCAGCAGGACACCTGCCCGGCCGGCATCGCTACGCAAAACTGCCGCCTGCGTCGCGGCTTCCGCGGCAAGCCCGAGCACGTCGATCACTTTATGCTCTTTGTTGCCGAGCAGCTGCGCGAGGTCATGGCGAGCCTGGGCTTCCGCACCGTCGACGAGATGGTCGGCCATCCCGAGTGCTTGCGTCAGATCGAGGTCCCGGGCAACCGCAAGGCCAATCTGCTCGATCTGTCGCCCGTGCTGGTGAGTGCGACCTGCGAGTTCGGTGCCCATATTCCGGGTGCCGACGGTCGCCACTTCCTGCCGCAGATGGCCGCGGACAGCGAGCTCGACAAGACGCTCGACTCCACGTTGTTCGTGCCCTATACGGCCGATGCCCGTGCGCACCTGCGTCCGATTCGCTTCCGCGCCGATATCGCCAACGTCAACCGCTGCGTGGGCACTATTCTGGGCAACGCGGTGACCAAGGCGCATCCCGAGGGCCTGCCCGCCGGTTCCATCACCATCGATTGCGATGGTTCGGCCGGTCAGAGCTTTGGTGCCTTCCTGCCGCGTGGCATTACGCTCAACGTGTGCGGTGACGCCAACGACTACTTTGGCAAGGGCCTTTCGGGCGGCGAGGTGTCGGTGCGCCCCAACCCGCATGCGACCTACAAGTTCGACGAGAACATCATCGTGGGCAACGTTGCGTTCTTTGGTGCTACGAGCGGCCGCGGCTTCATTAACGGCCTGGCCGGCCAGCGCTTTGGCGTGCGCAACTCCGGCGCCACCGTGGTGGTCGAGGGCTGCGGCAACCATGGCTGCGAGTACATGACGGGTGGTCTGGCGCTCATCCTGGGTGAGGTCGGGCAGAACTTCGCCGCCGGTATGACGGGCGGTGTGGCCTATGTCTTTGACCAGTACGGCACGCTCGATGCCCGTGTGAAC
>URUW01000123.1 GCA_900551205.1 uncultured Collinsella sp.
GTCAAAAAATGCCAAATATGAGTACTGTCACCAATTTAGTAGCAGCACATTTCCTTGTAATGAGTGCCGAAAGTCCCCATTTGTCCAAAAGCAAGACAACGTTATTCCCCATAGGTTCAATAAAATGGGCTTCCTAACGAGAATAAATTTCGTTAGGAAGCCCAAATGTCATAAAGCATATGTGACTATCTTGGCAACAGTACTCATATTTGGCATTTTTTGACCACGCGGTATATGGCTAGCCCCTCAAACAGCCCAAAACGCCTATTTCGATGCACGCTCCGCCGCCTCGATCACGTGTTTGGCGAGAATCGCCGTCGTCACAGTGCCCACGCCGCCCGGCACGGGCGTGATGGCGCCAACAACCGGCTCCACAGCGTCAAAATCAACGTCACCGACCAGCTTGCCAGCAGCCTCGTCCCAATTAATGCCAACATCGATGATTGTCTGGCCCTCGCGAACCGCATCCGCGCCAATCGTGCGCGCGCGTCCAACCGCGGCAACAACGATGTCGGCAAAACGGCACTCGGCAGCAAGGTCGCGCGTATGCGTATGGCACGTCGTCACCGTGGCATTGCGACCCGTAAGCATAGCGGCAACGGGGCGGCCAATCACCAGCGACCGACCGGCAACGGCAACCTTGGCCCCATCCAGCTCAACGCCATAATGGTCCAGCAGTGCCAGCACGGCTTCGGCCGTACAAGAAGCAAAGCCCTTGCCTCGTCCCGATAGTGTGGTAAGCAGCGAGGCCGGTGTCATGGAGTCAACGTCCTTGGCGGGATCGAGCGCGGCGGCAACCGCATCCTCGTCAAGGCCGGCAGGCAGCGGACGAAACATCAGGCATCCGTGAACAGCGGGGTCGGTATTAATGCCCTCGATAGCCGCCAGCAACTCATCCTGCGAGACATCGGCGGGCAGCAACACGCGACGAGCTTCGATGCCCACCTTCTCGCAGCGCTTGATGGCACCGCGCTCGTAGGATAGGTCGTCCTCGCGCTCGCCTACACGAACGATAGCAAGCGTCGGAACAACGCCGCGCTCGCGCAGAACAGCACAACGCGCGGCAAGCTCCTCAGTCAACGTGCGGGCGACGGGAGCGGCCTTCAGCAGCTCAGCCATAGCTATCCCCTCTTCCTGGCGGCGTCGGCGGCGCGGCGCGCCAGAGCGTCGGCGCGCGGTAGCCACATATCGAGCAGTTCATCGCACGCCGCCTCGAGCTCCTCGGCGCGCGTCCGGTCTTTCATAGACGTGGTATTGGCAAAGAGCGTCAAGCTCGCGCCCTGCATGGCCGCGCGGCAAAACACGGCACCGCACGCCACATCGGAGAGCAGCTGTCGGGAGCCCTTGTCCGCCATGTCCTCGAGCAGCGCCAGCGCACGACCGCAGGCGTCCATAATGCGGTACGGTGGCATGGCCGCCACGTGCAACGCGTCCTGAATCGCCGCAGGTCGAGCCGGGTTCTCGCGCGGAATACCGTACGCAGCGGACACCTGGCCGTACGCACGAACGTCCTCGGCGACCAGACCCACAAGTTCCTGTGCCAAATCATCCGCCTGGGCAAATGCGCGCGTCAGATCGTCTGCGCGATCGGAAAGCGCGGGATTGGTCGCCCCATAGCGAGCGACCATCCCGCATAACGAAGCGCCCAGCGCGCCCACAAAGGCGCTCGCGCTACCGCCGCCGGGAACCGGCTCGCGCGCGGCAAGCGCCTGGGCAAACTCGCGACAGGTTTTATCCATCATCTCTTGACTCATACGTATGCACCTTCAAGTCATATAGATCGGTCGGGCGGCAACTGCCGACCAACCGCATCAAACACGTAATGATGCTAAGTCTAGCCCATAAGCACATGAGCGTCAGCACACCTGGCCATCACGGATTTCTATGACGAACGATAGGCGTCGGCGCCGCAAACATGGGACACATGGCCCACCTTTCGAGACTCCCGGGCAACACAAGCTGGGGCATATCTATAAGTAAGGAACCCGTTGGGGCACGGCCGCGCAACGGCCACAAGCGATGAACGGAGGTATAAGCCGGACAGTACACAGAGACATCCGCCGCCAGTGCAATCAGTACCCCAACAGCATGCGGCGCCGTGATGTCATCGGCAGACAAGGAGGACACCATCATGAAGAAAAAGACCCTATCGATTCTTTCCCTCTGCATCGCCCTCTTTGCCGCGCTTGCCCTTGTCGGCTGCGGCGGGAGCGCATCGGGCGGCGGCAGCGCCCCCAAGAGCGAGAGCAAGGAAAAGGCCCCCGTCGCCCAGAAGACCGACTTCATCTGGTTTAAGGTCGAGATGCCCGAGGGCGTCGGCGTAAGCGACTCTGCCGGCAAGAATGCCGACAGGGTCCAGCTCACCTTCCCCAAAGACGAGAACGGTTCGGCCGATCGCTTTATCGCCGTTTGGAAAAAAGCGCTGACGGCCGAGGAATCCCACGCCGACCAGGCGGAAAAGAAGGGGGACACGTTCCAGTGGAAGGACGGCGGGTCCGTCGAGTATAACGGCAGGACGTGGCTCGTCGGAACATACGAGGACAACAGCGGCATCTCAACCATGCTTTTTACCGACGTTGAGCCGGGAAGCGTCTACGTCCTCATCTCGAACTTCGACCAGCACAAGAAAGAAGCCGAGGCGCTCCTCAGCTCCATCGAGTTCCCCGATGACATGGCGAAGGCAGTTGCCGAGGCGCGCGAAGTCGAGATTTCGAGCATCGAGATCAAGTAACGGGACACCCGCACGCGCCTACGCGCACCCGCGCACATGCGCCCCATTAAAACAACGGGCGCCCAACCCGGGGAGGGCCGACAGCACCGGCCCTCCCCTCTTTTACACCCGCGCATATTGCCACTTGTCGGCGCAAATCCAGCCCTCAGAATGGGACACATGGCCCACCCTAGCGAGCCGTCCACGCGTACAGTAAAGACAGGTAATCCATGGGCGGTTACAGATCGAGGAGGACACGACCATGAAAAAGAAGGCCTTTGCGATTCTCACCCTCTGCATCAGTCTCTTTGCCGCAGTTGCCCTGGTGGGTTGTGGCGGAAGCGGCGGCGCTACCGGCAGTGGCGGTGGCGGCGGAGCAGAAAAGCCAGCCGTGGATATGAGGACCGACTTCATTTGGTTTAAGGTCGAGGTCCCCGAGGGCGTCGAGATCACCAACGTTGCCGGCGACACGGCCGACAGGGCCCAGTTTAAGTTCACCGAGAGCGAGCACGCCAGCGACCGCTTCATCCCCGTCTTCGACTCTGACAAGAACGCTGACGAGCTGTTCGACTACGAGGCCAAATGGAAGGCCAACTTTGAGTGGACCGAGAATGACCCCGTCAAGTACAACGGCAAGACTTGGCGCAACGCTTCCTATACACACTCGGGCGGCGTGACGACTGAGTACTTCACCGAAGCAGGCGGCGGCAGCGTCTACGTGAGCATCGACAATGTCGAAGAGCACAAGGACGCCGTCGAGACCATGATGAAGTCTCTGGAATTTGCCGATGATATCGCCAAGGCCAAGACTGAGGCCATGGACGTCAAGCTCGACGATATCGAGATCAAGCGCTAAGCGACTGGCGAGCGCAACGGGAAACACGAGCGCAGCGCAAGCAAGCGACGGTGGCCCAGCGTTTCGTACTAAGGGAGGGCCGGTAAACCGACCCTCCCTTTCTTATGCCGGTAGCTGGCGAACGCGAGGATGCCGGACGCTGGAACCGCCCCAAATGTGGCAACAGTACGAAAACGACAAGCACCCCAGTGCGTCCGCCCGCCGATTTATAGCGCCGCGCAGACAATTGAGCCGATGCCTTTGGACATCCGGGCAGTATAGTGACCAAAACGAGCGCATAACCGCACCCTGCGAATGGAGGAGTTATGACCGAGCACCAAGCAATCAGCCGTCGAGCATTCACGTTGGGCCTAGGACTCGCAGCATTGTCGCCATTTGCAAGCCTGCCCGAAACCGCGGCGCTGGGCCTTCCCGTGCGCGCGGCATTTGCAGAAGACACGCCCACACCGGCGAAGAGCCTCCATAATTTCGTCATTCGCCTTCGCCCCGCGGGCTATTTTCGCACCGCAAGCGTCAACGAAGACGGCAACGTTATCGGCAACGTCTGTCACCTGTTTAACGACGGCACGTCAAGCAAGCTCATCCTCGAGCGCGTGCTGACCGATGCAGATAATACAAATTGGTATGCCATCCGCACCTTACTCAATTTCGAAGAGCATAAAAAGACGGGCTACAGCATTTGGTCGGTCGACGGCGACTCGGACAAAGATGGAAAGGTCATCCACGTATGGAATGGTGAGTATGACAAAAAGCCCAGCCGCGCTTTTGCGTTTGAACGCCAGTTAAACGGAACCTACATCATCCGAGACCGCACAAACGAGAAAAAAGACATTAATTACCTGGCCATAGAAAAGGACGGCAAAGACCAGGACAACAACAAGATCTGCCATAAGAGGAAGGACATTCCGTGGGAGCTCGAGCTTGTCGGTTACGACATGGGCAAGATCAATACCACGGTTAGAAGTATCGACTGGACCACGTATAGCAGCTACGTCGACGGGCCCTGTTGGATGAAATACGTCGACAACAACAAGTTCCTCGACGAACTGAGCATCCCGGGCACGCACGATTCGGGCACCTGCAGCGTGGACAACGACACCGAGCCCCAATCCTCCCAAGCAAAATGCCAGCAGGATTACATCCCCACGCAGTTGCTCGAAGGCGTTCGCTATTTTGATATTCGACTCGGAAAGGGTGAGAACCCCGGCATCGACCACGGAGCATGTTACCTGCTCAAAAAAGACGGGAACTTTATGCATCTCTCCGATGTCATCGGGTACTTCAATACGTTTTTGAGCGAAAACCCGACAGAAGCGCTCATCATGCTCGTGTCGCGGGGCAATGACGAGGCTACCGACGAAAGCCTCACGACGGCCTTGGGCAAGGTTTTTGATGAGAACCCCGACCTGTTCTACACATCGAGCCGCATCCCCACGCTGGGCGAGGTGCGCGGAAAGATCGTCCTGCTGCGTCGGTTTGGGCTCGCCGGCAACAGCGTAAGCAGCCACACATGGGGCCTCGACCTCACCCAATGGGACGACAAAATCGCAGCACACACCGACAGCACCTCTATGTGTCTCGTTCGAGACGAGCGGGGCTTTGAAGCCGTGGGGAAAACGGGTGACGAAGAGCCCTATTGCACCAAGGTATACGCCCAGGACCATTACGAATGCACAGGAACCGACAAAATCGGCTGGGTCGATATGGCGCTGCAGGAGACAACCAAGCTCGCCCGCATCATGGTGGACGTCGAGGACAATGACGGGGCCAAGGTAAAGGTCCTGGAGCACAGCTGGTGTATCAACTACACCAGCTGCACGAACTACAAGCAAGGAAGCAATCCTTTTACCGCAGCACGAGTGGTCAACGAGCATCTATACAAGAGCCAGTATATAAACAGCACCGGAAATGAGAGCACAAAGGAGGACTGCCTCAAGCACATTGGCATCATTGCGTCCGACTTTGTTGATGCGGCACTGGCCCGAAGCATCTACCAGCGCAATTACGATGCGAAGCACAAGCAGACCGTTTCGTACTACCTCCCGACCCGTATGCGCATGACATACGGCGAC
>URUW01000124.1 GCA_900551205.1 uncultured Collinsella sp.
AGGGTATCCCCAGCACCAAGGGCTCGCTGTAACCGTCACAAGGGTAAAACCACCACGAAGATGCCTGTCCTCTTTGTGGTGGTTTTGGATGATGAGAAGTGGAGGGGTCGCGTGGGCGAACCGAAGATCGTGGTGGTCGACTACCACAAGGGCAACTTGTCGAGCGTCGTGCGCGGGCTTGCGCGCGCCGGTGCTGCCGCCTGCACGTCGGACGATCCGGAGCAGATCCGCAACGCCGACGGCCTGGTCATCCCGGGCGTGGGTGCGTTCTATGACGCGATCGCCTTTATGCGTCAGAGCGGCGAGGAGGTGGCCGTGCTCGATGCCGTTGCCGCCGGAACTCCGCTGCTCGGCATCTGCCTGGGCCTTCAGCTGTTTTTTGAGCGCGGCAACGAGGGCGTGCCTGCGAACGAGGACGCGGACGACGATGCCTCCGAGCAGGCCGGTGGTCCCTGGGTCGATGGCCTGGGCATCATGCGTGGCTCGTGCACGCACCTGGAGTCGAGCCGTCTGAAGGTCCCGCACGTGGGCTGGGACCAGGTGCGCATGACGCCCGCCGGTGCGGCCGATCCGTTGCTTGCCGGTTTTGCCGAGGGCGCCAACATGTATTTCACTCACAGCTACGCGGTGGCCGACGACGTCGATGCCGCCGATGTGTTGGCGCGCACGCACTATACACGGAGCTTCCCGTGCATCGTGCGCCACGGCAACGTGTGGGGCTGCCAGTTCCATCCCGAGAAATCCTCCGCGCTTGGTCAGCGCATCCTTAAGAACTTCGTCAACATCGTCGAGGAGGCCGGCCGATGATCCTGTTTCCTGCAATCGATTTGATCGGCGGCAAGGTCGTGCGCCTGGAGCGCGGCGACCGGAGCCGCTGCAAGGTATATTCCGACGACCCCGTGGCCGTTGCTCGCTCCTTTGCCGAGCAGGGTGCGAGCTGGGTGCACGTCGTCGACCTGTCCGCTGCCTTTGGCGAGGACGAGGACGCGTGCGCTGCCAACTCGGCGGCGATCGAGGCCATCTGCGGCGTCGACGGTCTGTCGGTGGACGTGGGCGGCGGCGTTCGCTCGCTCGCGCGCATCGACGAGCTGGCCGGCTACGGCGCGCGTCGCATCGCACTGGGCACCGTGCTGGTGACTGAGCCGGGTTTTGCCGAGGTGGCGGCCCAAGGCTTTGGCGAGCTGCTGGTGGCAGATATTGCCGCCCGTGACGGCCAGGTCAAGGTGAACGGTTGGCGCGACGGTGCGGGTGTGGCGCTCGACGATGCCGTGGCGCAGCTCACGGAGCTGGGCTTTAAACATCTGGTGTATACCGATATCGCGCGCGACGGTATGCAGACGGGCATCGACGTGGCAGCATATCGCCACGTGGCCGAGGTCGCGGGCTTTCCCGTTGTGGCGTCGGGCGGCATCTCGACGCTCGACGATATCCGTGCGCTCGCCGCAGTGGGCGAGGGCGCTATTGAGGGCGCCATCACCGGTCGCGCGCTCTACGAGGGCAACTTTACGCTGGTACAGGCGTTGGCCGCCGCGCGAGGGGAGGAGTAGCCCATGCTTACCAAACGCGTCATTCCCTGCCTGGACGTTAAGGACGGCCGCGTGGTCAAGGGCGTCAACTTTGTGAGCCTGCGCGATGCGGGCGATCCGGTGGAGCTTGCCCGTGCCTACGATCGCGAAGGTGCGGACGAGGTCGTGTTCCTGGACATCACTGCCACGAGCGACAACCGTGCGACGACCATCGAGATGGCGGCGCATGCGGCCGAGGAGCTCGCCATTCCCTACGCCGTGGGCGGTGGCTTTCGCGACCTTGCGGGCATGCGAACGATGGTGGCGGCCGGTGCCGACAAGGTATCGCTCAACTCTGCCGCTGTGCGCGACCCATCGCTGATCAGCCAAGCTGCCGCGGCGTTTGGCAGCCAGGCCGTGGTCGTGGCGATCGATGCCAAGCGCGTCGGCCTGCCTGGGCAGCCGGATGCCGACAAGTGGGAGGTCTTTACCGCGGGAGGCCGCAATGCCACGGGTATCGACGCGGTGGCGTGGGCCGAGGAGGCGGCCCGTCGCGGCGCCGGCGAGATCTTGCTCACCAGCATGGACCGCGACGGCACCAAGGCTGGTTTTGACCTGGCGCTCACCCGCGCCGTGGCGCGTGCGGTGCCGATTCCCGTCATCGCGAGCGGTGGCGTGGGCACGCTCGAGCATTTTGCCGAGGGCGTGATCGAGGGCGAAGCCGACGCCGTGCTGGCGGCCAGCGTCTTTCACTTTGGAACTTTCAGCATTCGCCAGGTGAAGGAGTATATGGCCAGCCAAGGCATCCCTGTGAGGCTGGACTTCTAGTGCTGCGGCTTGCCCAGGCACCGCATCTTGCCGCTCAAACCGTCGCTCGCGTACCAAAGTACGCGTCGCTCCTCTTTCGCGGCAACCTGCGGCACCTGGACAACCCTCGCCGACCTGTGGGATTTCGTTTGTTACTTGGGAGAAATGATGACTGAGGTAATAAATGCTACCGAGCTTAAATACGACGCCCACGGGCTGATTCCTTGTGTGGTTCAGCAATATGACACCGGCGAGGTGCTTATGGTTGCTTGGATGAACGAGGAATCGGTGGGGCTGACGCTCAAGACCGGGACCACGTGGTTTTGGAGTCGCAGCCGTCAGGAGCTCTGGAACAAGGGCGCGACGAGTGGCAACATGCAGGAGGTCAAGGAGCTCTGGGCCGACTGCGATAGCGATACGCTGCTGGTCAAGGTGGACTCACCGGGCCCGGCCTGCCATACCGGCAACCGTACCTGCTTCTTTAAGCGCGTAAAGGGGGGAACACGATGAAGGTCGTGACGCCGTTCGAAGTCGCCGACTGCAACGCCGAACTCCTCCGCGCGGGCGTGCCATGCCGCGTGCACCTGACTGATACCTGCGGGGCGCAGTCGCTTTGGCTCGAGGCCGAGAAGGAAAGGCTCGATGAGGCCCATGCCGTCATCGTCGAGTTCTTTGAGAAAAAGGGCGCAAAGCCTCGGTTCGATGAGACCGGTACCTACTTTACGCTGCAGTAACGAGAGGAAATAACCATGGGAGTCAGAACAGCTAACGTGCAGCCGGGAAATATCGGCGAGACGCTGACGGGTCTGGCCGAGGTGATTCACGGTCGTCGCGATGCGTCGCCACAGGAGAGCTACACCGCCCGTCTGCTGACCGACGTCGAGGACGAGCTGCTCAAGAAGCTTGCCGAGGAGGCGAGCGAGGTGATCATGGCCTGCAAGGATAACGACCACGATCACATTCGCTACGAGGCCGGCGACCTGATCTACCACCTGCTCGTGACGCTCGAGCGCTACGGCATTACCCTCGACGAGCTGGCCGGCGAACTCAACGCCCGCCGCCACTAGTCATTGGGGACGTTCTTAAACGACTAGTTAGGCGAGGGGCGTGGACTCCCATTCGCTGGTGGCGTGGGGGATGTCGAAGGTTCGATAACCGCAGTCGTAGGCGTGGGCCTGAGCCTCGCGAATGTTCCAGCAGATGTCGCAGGCGCGGTGCGCGTCCGAGCCAAAAGTGATGGGCACCTCGGCGTGGGCGAAGCAGCGCAACAGCCCCGTCGAGGGGTAATAGTCGTCGAGGCCCTTACGCGGCGCGGCGGTCGAGACTTCGACACGGCGACCCGTATCGTGCGCGCACTCGGCCATCTGCCCCCAAAACGGCGCCGGGTCAAAATCGGGCGCAAAGCCGTCCTTCGAAAAGCGCATGACCAGGTCGGGGTGGGCCATCACGTCAAAGTTAAGCGAGCTTTCGCAAGCACGGCACCAGTCGTCGACGTAGCGCTCCCATACGCCGCGCACGCCCAGGTTTTCCCAAACATGCAGGTTGGTATCGTCGTCGATCCAGCCACAAAGCGAATCGGGCGTATCGGGACGAGCGACGCTCTCTGTTCCCGCCGTGCCCGCGGCGCCGGCCATGATATCGCCCGGGTCGCCAATCCAATGCACGCTGCCCAAGCGCACCACGGCGCCCCGGGACCAGCGCTCTACCAAGGACTCGCAGCCTTCGTACCAATCGCATTCAAAGCCATAGATAAGCTCGAGCTCCGGCGTGATCTGCGCGGCAAGCTTGCGGGCATCCTCAAAGGCCAGGCGATGTGCCGGCAAGTCGCCCTCGACGACCTGCACCTCGCAGTTAGCATCCATGCTGGCAGGCAGGGTGAGGTGGTCGGTCGAGACCATGACCCGACAGCCAGCGGCCGCGGCAGCGCAGACGTTTTCCTCAAACGAGGCATGGCCGTCCGAAAACGAAGTATGAGTATGGCAATCGACCAGCGGGCAAGCGGACATGGCGGCTCCTTTGCATTTGGCGAATCCGCTCCATTGTAATGGCGCAGCCTCGGCGCGGCGGGAACGCTGCAAGTCGAAACCGACTGGAAAGGGCAGGCGGCGCGTGCCGGCGCCGGCGACTACTTGCTTCGTGCCGCCGCTCGTTTGGACTGCACGGTTATAATCGCGTGCCGCACGGCGGTGATGGGGCGATAGCGGATCATACGCGGTCCCGACCAGCGCATGACCTCGCGGATCTTCTCGCGCATGGCAGGCCGGTAGCAATGCGAAGGACAGGCCGAGCAAAATGTCTTGGTGCCCATGTGCGGGCAGTGCTCAATGCGCGCGATGGCGTATTTCTGCAGCTCGGCGCATTCGGGGCAGAGCGTAATGGTCCGAAGGCCGAGCTTCACGCGCACGGGCTCATCGTCGCCAGCCTGTTCGACCGCATGCCCGCCGCCATGATGCCCACGACACCACAGCGCAATCATCTGCGACACCATTTGGGCCTCGCGCTCACGTTTGCGTGCCAGCTCCGGTGTGTCGGCGGTGCGCGCCATCTAGCTCAGCCTCCCGTGCTCGACCGAAAGCGAGCAATCGGCAAAGGCGCAGGTGCTGGCACGGTGGCTTACGAGTACGATGGTCTTGCCGCGGCGCTTGAGCTCGTCAACGGCCTGCATTACGGACGCCTCGTTGAGGGCGTCGAGTGCGCTGGTGGGCTCGTCGAGCAAGATGAAAGGCGCGTCGTTGAGGAAGATGCGCGCAAGGCCGATGCGTTGGCGCTCGCCGCCCGAGAGCGAGTCGCCCAGCTCGGCAACCGGGGTGTCGAGACCCTGCGGCAGGCGGTCGATGAGGGCGGTAAGCGAAGCGGAGCGGCAAGCGTCGAGCAGCTCGGCATTGGTGGCGTTGGCGTGCGCGACCAGCAGGTTCTCGCGTACGGTGCCGCAGAACAGATGCGTGTCCTGGGTCATATAGGCCTCGTGGCTGCGCAGGCTCGCCGTGTTGATGT
The DNA here is from genome assembly GCA_900551205.1 of uncultured Collinsella sp. Classification (GTDB taxonomy): domain Bacteria; phylum Actinomycetota; class Coriobacteriia; order Coriobacteriales; family Coriobacteriaceae; genus Collinsella. The sequence goes on from URUW01000124.1 coordinate 5,307, forward strand.
GGCGGGCATCGACACCGCTCACCGTGATGGTGCCGGCTGTGGGGTCCCAAAAGCGCATGAGCAGCTTAAGCAGCGTCGACTTGCCCGAGCCCGAGCGCCCCATGATGCAGGTCATGGTACCGGGCGCAAAGGTGCAGGTCACGTCGTCGAGGATGAGATTCGCAGCGGCGTCGTTCGCGACCTGCTCTGTGGCGCCGGCACCGCCCGCGTCCACGCCGCCCGCATAGCTAAAGCTCACATGCTCGGCTGCGGCGCCGGCAAACTCAACGTCCTGTCCATCGGCGACCTCGGCGCACTGGGGCTG
>URUW01000125.1 GCA_900551205.1 uncultured Collinsella sp.
GATATGGATGCCGTGACCAATTCCGCCCTCGATCTTTCGGATGAGATTATCGCCTGCCATGCATAAAGTCATAACATTCGGTATTCCCTCGTATAACGCCGCCAAGGACATGGACCATTGCATCACCTCCATCTTGGAGGGGAGCAATTACGCCACCGATATCGAGATTATCGTGGTGGACGACGGCTCCAAGGACGAGACGGCCGCCAAGGCCGACGAGTGGGAGGCCCGTTATCCTGGAATCATCCGCGCGGTGCACCAGGAGAATGGCGGCCACGGTATTGCCGTCCTTTCGGGTCTGCGCGAGGCGCAGGGCACCTACTACAAGGTCGTCGACTCGGACGACTGGCTTGACGGCGCTGCCCTTTCGACCATGCTGTCGATTCTGCGCGGCTTTGAAGAGCGCGACCAGCGCGTTGACCTGTTTATCTCGAACTACGTGTACGAGAAGGTTTACGAGGGTACGCATACGGCCATTGGTTACAAGTTTGCCCTGCCTCGAAAAAAGATCTTTACCTGGGACCAGATCGGCCATTTCCGTTTGGACCAGAATCTGCTCATGCACAGCCTGTGCTATCGCACGGATGTGCTGCGCGAGTCCAACCTGCCCATGCCGCCGCACACGTTCTATGTGGACAACATCTACGCCTACGTGCCGCTGCCGCGTTGCAAGACCATGTACTACGCCGACATCGACCTCTATCGCTACTTTATCGGTCGCGAGGGCCAGAGTGTCAACGAGGCCACGATGGTCAAGCGTCTGGACCAGCAGTTCCGTGTTACGCGTATCATGATGGAGTCGTACCACCTGTACAGCGATGTCGAGTCGTCGCGTCTGCGTTCGTACATGATGGGCTACTTCACCATGATGATGGCGATCTGCTCGGTGCTCACCAAGCTTTCCGACGAGGATTGTGCCGATGAGCGTCTGAAGACGCTGTGGGCGGACCTGAAGGCCTACGATGAGCGCATGTATCGTCGTGCTCGCTACGGCGTGGTCGGCTTCTTCACTAACCTCCGCGGTCGTGCCGGAGACAAAACCACACTCGGCCTATACCGTCTTGCCTCAAAGATCTTCAAATTCAACTAGTACAGAAACGCTCGGGTAACGGGGACCCCTGGTCCTTAACTTGCTACTTCGGACAGTCCTGCGCAAGACGAAGGCGCCACTGGCGCCTCCTTTGCGTGCGGAACTCGTATCAAGTTAAGGACCAGGGGTCCTCTGCTATGTCTCGCTTTATGTCAGGCAGCTGAATTTGAAGATCTTAGACGCGCGGTACACAGGGGCCTGGGCTGAAAAGATTTTGGTTGGTAGGTTGCCCGGTGGGGCTTGGTTATGTTTGTCGCGAGTTCCGCACGAGCCGAAGAGCACTTAATGTGCTCTTCGTGCGTGCCAGGACTGTAGAGCAGCAAACATAACCAAGCCCCACCGGGCAACCGGTCAGGTTAGGCTACTTCGCGGCGCCGGGGATGCCGTGGGAGGTTTTGGCGGTTTTGGCTCCGTTTACGATGGCGGTTTGCAAAGCCCTTACGGCGAGCATGCCCAGCAGGTCTAGGGGAACGGCGGCGTTTGCCTGGGCGCCCAGTTTGCCGCTGGCGAGGGTGTAGATGGTGTCGCCGTCGTTGGTGGTGTGCGTGGGACGGATGGCGTGTGCGTAGGCGTCTGCGGCCATCTGGGAGACCTTGGTGGCTTGTTCCTTAGTGAGTTCCACGTTGGTGACGATGCAGCTGATGGTGGTGTTGGTGCGGTCGAGCGGCATCTGCATGGATCCGGCGGCGGCAAAGGCTGCGAGTTCCATATCGACGATTTGGTCGCTATCGGCTGAGGCGCGCATGCCGGCGACCCACTCGCCGGTGAGGGGGTCGACAACGTTGCCGCAGGCGTTGACCGAGACCACGGCGCCCACCTTGATGGGGCCGAGCGCCACGGCGGCAGCGCCAAGGCCGGCCTTCATGCAGGTGGCGGGGCCCATGAGCTTACCCACGGTAGCGCCCGTGCCGGCGCCTACGTTGCCCTGTTCGAGCTTGGTGGGGGTGTGGTCGAGCGCCTCGCGCACGGCGGCGATGCCGGCCTCAATGTCGGGGCGAACGGTGGGGTCGCCAAAGGCAAGGTCGAAGATACAGCTGGAGCACACGATGGGCACCTGCGTGGGGCCGACGGGCAGACCAATGCCGCGGCTCTCGAGTTCGCGGGCCACGCCGCTTGCAGCCTCGAGGCCAAAGGCCGATCCGCCCGAAAGGCAGACGGCGTGGACCTTATCGACGGTGTTTTCGGGACGCAGCAGGTCGGTTTCGCGCGATGCTGGAGCACCGCCGCGAACGTCAACGCCGCCGGTGGCGCCCTCGGGCGCCACGATTACGGTGCAGCCGGTGCCAGCCTCCTCGTCCGTATAGTTGCCAAAGCAAAAGCCATCGACATTGCAAACATCGATGGCTTCGAGCAGTGTGTCCATGTGTTCTCCTATCGGTTTTCCGCCGGGCCTTATGCCCGGTCGGGATCCGTACGGTACGGCAAAATTGTAGGCGCTGGGGGATACCCAGCGCCAGATGCAATTACGAGAGTTTTTGAATCGCGCGTGCGACGCGAGCGATGGGCAAGCCCACCACGTTGTAGAAGTCACCCGAAATATCGTGCACAAGCATGCGGCCGCCTGTGCCTTGGATGCCGTAGGACCCGGCCTTGTCCATGGGTTCGCCGGAGGCAACATAGCGCTCGATCTGCTCTTCGGTAAGCTCATAGAACGTCACGTCGGTCACATCGACAAACGACAGGCTCTCGGCGGCATGCGGAGCTGTAGCGTCGCCGGCTTTAACGATGCAGACGCCGGTTGCGACCTGGTGCGTGCGGCCCGAAAGCTCGCGGAGCATGGTGCGCGCCTCGTCCCCGTCTGCCGGCTTGCCCAAAATTTGGCCGTCAAAGGTGACAATAGTATCGGCCGCGACGGTCAGTTCGTTGGGCTCGGCATGCTCGGCGGCAACGGCGGCGGCTTTGGCACGCGCCAAGCGCTCGACGAGTGTAAGCGGAGCTTCGCCATCAAAAGGCGTTTCGTCGATATCTGCGGGAATCACGCGAATGTCATAGCCCGCCTCGCGCATCAACTCGATGCGGCGCGGTGATTGCGAAGCCAAAATCATAGCTGAATGCCCTCGGCGACCTTCTCGACGGCCTTGTCGCCGGCGAGCGTGCGCAGCAGCTCAAGCGCAAAGGGGAGCGACTGGGCCATGCCGCTGGCGGTGATGATGTTGCCGTCTTGCGTAACCTTCTCGCCGGTATAGGCGCCTTCGGGGAAGCTTTTCTCAAAGCCAGGGAAGCACGTGGCGTGGCGCCCCTCGAGTAGGTCGAGCTCGCCCAGGATAAACGGGGCGGCGCAGATGGCGGCAACGTGCTTGGTCGCGGCGAACTCGCAGACCACGTCGCAGACGCGCTGATCGGCACGCAGGTTGGTGGCACCGGGCAAGCCGCCGGGCAGCACGACGCAGTCGTACTCGTCAAAGTTGATCTCATCAAAGAGCGCATCGCAGGTCACGGGGATCTGCAGCGAGCTTACGACCTCGCGCGTGGGCATGATCGAGACAAGCGTGGCGCGCACGCCGCCGCGACGCATGACATCGACCATGGTCAGGCATTCAATAGTTTCAAAGCCATCGGCGGCGAGAACGGCAACGCTGGGCATAAGGGTTCCTTTCGTAAGGCGGCATACAATTAGCCGTCTTATACCCCGAAGACATGCGCTTGCCGCGCTCGATTTTCCATTGTTTAAAAAGGGACGGGGCTATTTTAGCTACCCCACTTGCAGGGTAGCTAAAATAGCCCCGTCCGAATTAGCTACCCTCACCCATCCTCAACAATCTCAATCTGTAACATCTAGACCCACTTTTGACCCCTAACTGTTACAGATCAAGACAAACGGAAACCGCCCCGACAAAACGTCTAAATCTGTAACATCTACGGACCAAAACCGGGTCTTACTGTTACAGATCGAGACAGCCCCCAACAGCACCGCCCCGTTCGGGGAAACGACCGCTACAGGTACGGCGGGCAGAGGCTCACTTTTTTCTTCGGTTTTTCTTGACGGAATCTCACCTGTTGTAGTACTTTGTCCCAGTCTAAAAACGCGTGGACTTTTCTGGGCGCTAGCCACCTTTTTGCCACGCAACCGAGCAGTCGGTTGCGTGGCTTTTTTCGTCTTGGCAGCAGGTACCACATGCACCGCCAGAAGACCGCACGAGCCCACCTTCCGACTGCAGGGAACAGACGCACGAGACGTGCATCTGCAAGACAGCAGACGGAAGGGAGCCTAATGGCAGAAACAAACACAATCAAGCAACAGACCGCCGAGGCGGGAGCCGCGGGCGCGGGGCAGGTCAAGGCGGCGCTCCAGGTCTTTGCGGGCGGCGCCTGCTACGGCGCGATGGCCACGACCTACAAGCTCGCCTACGCCGCGGGCTTCACCTCAGCGCAGGTGGTGGCGAGCCAGGCGTGGTTCGGCTGCCTCTTCTTCGCCCTCGCCACGCTCGCAGGGCACGCACTCGGGCACCGCTGGCAGCGCGTGGGCTGGAAGCTCGCCCTCAAGCTCATGGGCCTGGGAGCCCTCACCTGCCTCACCTCAATCCTCTACTGCTACGCCATGAGCGTGCTGCCCGCCCCGGTGGCGCTCACGCTCCTCTTCCAGTTCACGTGGCTGGGGCTCGTGTGGCAGACCGTCATGACGCGCCGGCCGCCGAGGCTCCTCCAAGTGGCCTCCGCCCTGGTCATCGTCTTCGGAACGGTGTTCGCCAGCGGCGTCTACAAGACCGGCATCACCGGGTACGACCCCGTGGCCCTGCTCTGCGCGCTGGGGGCGGCCGTGTCCTGCTCCCTCTTTGTCACCCTCTCCGGCAAGGTCGAGGCCCCCTGCTCGTCCGAGCAGCGTGGCGTCATCGTATGCGCGGGCTCCGTGGTCATGTCGCTCACGGTGTGTCCGGACTACGTCGTCTCGGGCGTCCTCGCCCAGGGCATCCTGCCCTTTGCCGTCATCGCCGGCTTCTTTGGCATGCTCTGCCCGGTCCTGCTCTTCGGCATGGGCTCTCCGCACCTGCCCGCGGGCCTGTCCACCGTCATGGCCGCCGCGGAACTCCCCGCCGGCCTGCTCATCGCCATGATCGTCCTCGGCGAGCCGCTCGGCGTCGTCGAGTGGCTGGGCGTCGCCATCATCCTCGCCGGCGTGTGCCTGGCACAGGTCCCCTCCCTGCTTGGAGGCCGGGAGGCACGTCGCGCCGCCGCAGGACAAGCCGTCAGCCAGTCACCCCTTCACAGGCGGCCCGCGCGCATCAGGGAAAGGGCCACGGGCCAGGCGCGCGAGGCCGCAAGGACGTTATAAAGCGTCCCCCGCAGAGATGGGGGCGCCAGAGAGAAGGAGGCACCATGCCATTTCCAAAAGGGTTCCTTTGGGGAGGAGCCACCGCCGCCAACCAATGCGAGGGAGGTTATGACGAGGGCGGCCGCGGCCTTGCCAACGTCGACGTCATCCCACACGGGCCGGAGCGCAACGACGTAAGCCGCGGCCTGAGGCGCATGCTCGACTTCGAGCCCGGGTACTACTACCCGGCCCAGACGGGCATCGAC
>URUW01000126.1 GCA_900551205.1 uncultured Collinsella sp.
TTGTGTATACGCTCAGCGATGGCGGAAACGTGGTGGCTACGGGTGAGTGCGTCGACGGCCATGCCGAGTGCAGCGTTGCCGATGCCCACTTCTGGAATCCCGAGGACCCCTTCCTCTATGACCTTACGTTTGAGGTCTACGATGGCGACGAGGCCAGCGAGTACGTTCCGCATCGCCAGGGTCTTGCCGAGGTGACGGTCGAGGGCAATCATATCTACCTCAACGGCACCTACTTTAAGATGCATGGCGTCAACCGCCACGATCACGACGATCACAAGGGCCGCGCCGTGGGCCTCGATCGCATGCGCCGCGACCTGGAGCTCATGAAGCGGCACAACATCAACGCGGTGCGCACCTCTCACTATGCCAATGACCCGCGCTTCTACGAGCTGTGTGATGAGTATGGCATCATGCTGGTCGCCGAGACCGATATGGAGAGCCACGGCTTCGAGAATATCGGCAACATCGCCCTGGTCACCGACGATCCGGCATGGGAGCCGGCCTACGTCGACCGCATTGAGCGCCTGGTGATGCAGGAGCGCAACCACGCCTGCATCATTATGTGGTCGATGGGCAACGAGAGCGGCTATGGCTGCAACATCCGCGCGATGTACGCCAAGGCTCACGAGCTCGATGATCGTCCGGTCCATTATGAGGAGGACCGCAACGCCGATACCGTCGACGTTATCTCCACGATGTACTCCCGTGTTTCGCAGATGAACGACTTTGGCGAGCACCCATTCCCCAAGCCGCGCATCAACTGTGAGTACGGTCACTCCATGGGCAATGGTCCCGGAGGCCTGTCCGAGTACCAGGAGGTCTTCGATCGTTGGGATTGCATCCAGGGCCAGTTCATTTGGGAATGGTGCGACCACGGTTTGGCTGCTGTGACCGAGGACGGCGTTGCCTACGATATGTATGGTGGCGACAACGGCGATTACCCCAACAACAGCAACTTCTGCATCGATGGCATGGTGTTCCCCTGGCAGCAGCCGAGTCCGGGCCTTACCGAGTACGGCCAGGTTATCTGCCCGGTCCGCATGGCTTATGACGCCGAGGCAGGCGAGCTGACCGTCACCAACAAGCGTTGGTTCACCACCCTCGAGGATGTCTGCCTGTCGGCCGAGACCCTGGTGGACGGCGACGTGGTCTGCCGCAAGACGCTCATGCCCGGCGCGGTTGCCCCCGGCGAGTCCGTCCAGCTGCCACTGGTGATTCGCGAGGCCGCAGTGGGCGAGACCCTGCTGACCGTGCGCGCCTACACCATGGCCGCTCACGTCTGGTGCGAGCCGATGTTCCAGCTGGGCGCTAGCCAGTTTGCCATCGCAAACCATCCGGCGCCGACCATCGTGGCCCCCGCTCGTCCTGAGCTTACGGTTGAGGAGACCGAGCAGGAGATCCGCATCCACTCCCTCAACGGCGAGCTGACCTTCAGCAAAGTCAACGGTACCGTGAGCGAGTGGAAGGCATCCGGCCGCGACGTCATGGCCTCTGGTCCCCAGGTTGGTTTTTGGCATCCGCTCGTCGATAACCATGCCCAGGAGTATGACTCACTGTGGAAGGACAACTTCATCGATGTGATGCAGACGTCTACCCGCAAGGTTTCTTGGAAGCAGGATGGCAATGCGGTCGTCGTTACCGTGAGCCAGCGTATCGCTCCTCCCGTCCGCGCGTTCGGCATGCGCGTCGAGCTCGTCTACACCGTGCTTCCGAGCGGTCGCGTTGACCTCAAGGTTTCTGGCGAGCCCTACGGCGACTATTCGGACATTATCCCGCGCATCGGCATCTCCTTTGAGGTCCCCGGTTGCGATCGTACCGTCGAGTGGTATGGCCACGGCCCGGGCGAGAACTATCCGGACTCGCTGCGCGCCAACCCGGTCGGTCATTACCGCACCACGGTCGATGACATGTTCACGCCCTACGTTATGCCTCAGGACTGTGCCAACCGCGAGGGTACCCGCTGGGTTGCCCTGCGCTCCAGCCACGGTGACGGTCTGGTCGTGACGCGTCCGAGCGACGCCGCTTCCAACCCGTTCTCGTTCTCGGCATGGCCCTATAGCTGCGAGGCCATCGATAACGCCAAGCACGTCTACGACCTTGTCAAGGGTGACACGGTCACGGTCAACATCAACGACCAACTGCTCGGCCTTGGCTCCAACTCTTGGGGTTCCGAGGTACTCGATTCCTACCGCACCCGTTTTGAGAGCTTCAGCTTTGAGGTGTCCCTGCGACCGCTGACGTCTGCCGATCTGGCTCAGGCGCTGGCACCCATTAAGGAGGCATAAGTCATGCATGTCTTTAACTCGCGTGCCGATTTCGACGCCCAGATGAAGTCCGTCAAGAAGTGGATGCGTACTGGACAGGCGCTCGATGGTGTTGCCGACCTGCAGCACGACGTGGCGTACTCTATCGGCGACTCGCTGGTGTATTGGTGGGTGAACGCCCACGAGGCAGCTACTGTCGATCTGGTCGGTCACCGTCGCTACCATGCCGTGCTTGCCCCGCTTGACGGCGACCTGACCGTCGAGGTTGCCTCCAAGGCAGGCCTCACCTGCACGCGCGCTTACAGCGATATCGACGATCGTGAGCGCTTTGAGGGTACGGGGGAGACCGTGACGATTCCCGCCGGTGGCGTTGCCGTCGTCGAGATTGACGAGGCCTACCGTGTCGTGGCCGATGCCGCGGATTCCCGCGTCGTGGTACTGCACGTGACGGTTGAAGGTTATTCCTTCCCCAACAAGTAGTATTCGTCAGTTTGGACGTTTGCTTTGCGCCGTTAAGGGGGATGGCTTTGTTGACTCCCTTTTCCCCATTCCCCTTAGCAGGTGCGCTGTCCACGATTGCGCTTACAGTCCGGACGGTTTTAGATGAGATATAACGGATGATTGGGAGGGCTTATGAGCTCTGAAAAACGAGGAACGATTGGTTCGTTCGCTCTGCTGGGCATGACGGTCGCCGCCGTGTTCGGTATCAAGAACATCATCAACAACAACGCGGCTATCGGCTTGGCAGCGGCGCCGTCGTTCTTCTTCGCCACACTTTTGTACTTTGTCCCCTATACCCTGGTTACCGCCGAGTTTGTCGGCCTTAATAAGGACTCCGAGTCTGGTGTGTACGCCTGGGTTAAGACTTCGATGGGTGGTCGCTGGGCGTTCCTGACGGCATTTAGCTACTGGTTCGTTAACCTGTTCTACTTTGCATCCGTCCTGCCCAACGTCATTATCTACGCGAGCTACGTATTCTTTGGTGCCAATGCCGAGCTCTCGCAGCTGTGGATCACCATTATCGAGATTGTTGTCTTTGCCATTGCCACGTGGGTGTCGACTAAGGGCGCTAAGTGGATCGGCTCCATTTCGTCCTTTGGCTCGACTGCGGCTCTCGGCCTGACCGCTGTGTTCATCCTGCTGTCCCTGGCCGCTGCATTTGGCGGCGTCGAGTTCGCTACGGCTCCTACTCCGGCTAACATGGCTCCCGATACGAGCAGCTTCGCCACTACGTGGGGTTTCTTCGGCACGCTTGCCTGGATCATCCAGGGCGTGGGCGGTGCTGAGTCCGTCGGCGTGTTCCTTAACGACCTTAAGGGCGGCGTCAAGGCCTTCGTGCGTACCGTCGTTGTTGCAGGCCTCACCATCGGCCTTCTGTATGCAGGCGCTTCGCTGCTGGTTAACCTGTTCATCCCCGAGGGCAGCGTTGCCATCTCCACCGGTATCTTCGACGTATTCGGCGCTGTCTTTGCCCACTTTGGCATTCCCATGGAAGTGTCCACGCGCGTCATCGGCTTGATCCTTCTCGCCGCTACGCTGGGCTCCCTCATGATGTGGACCTCCGCTCCCATCAAGGTGTTCTTCACCGAGATCCCCAAGGGCGTCTTTGGTAGTAAGATTGTCGAGCTCAACGAGCATGGCATTCCCGCCCGCGCCGCTTGGCTGCAGTTTGCCATCGTCGTCCCCATCCTGATCATCCCGGCCCTGGGCTCCGGCAACCTAGACGACCTGCTCATGATCGTCACCAACATGACGGCTGCCACCGCTCTGCTCCCGCCGCTGCTGATTCTGCTTGCCTACTTTATGCTGCGCAAGAACTTCGACGCTGCGCCCCGCGACTTCCGTATGGGTTCGCGCACCTTCGGTCTGGTCATTGCCGCCTTCCTGCTCGTTGTCTTCTGCTTCGTGCTTATCTGCGGCACCATTCCGCTCGATCAGCCTCTGTGGCTGACGCTGGTCTACAACGTTGGCGGTGTAGTTGTCTTCCTGGGCCTTGCCGTGATGTGGTACAACCGCTACATCAACCGCCTGCGCGAGACCGATCCCGAGGCCGCCGAGAACGAGCTTCGCCCCTCCGTCCTCGACATGATGGAGTAGCGGCTAGGATTAATCTACGGCTGTGGAATAAATCGATTCCCTTTCCTAAGGAGGGGCCTTACGAGGCCCCTCCTTTTGTGTTTTGGGGCATGGTTTTGGACCCCGTGGTCAAAAAATGCCAAATATGAGTACTGTTGCAAAAGAGGTGTCATATTTTTCGGCCTGTTCTGAGCAAAAACGGGCTCAAAATCAATTTATCTAACCCCCTTTAAAGGGCGTTTGACGGCTTTCAACCTCTTCGAATCGCTCAAAGCAGGCACTTTGCTCGCGATTTTGCTGCTACTAAATCGGTGACAGTACTCATATTTGCCACTTTTTGCCCACGAGGTGTTCAGAGGAGCTCTCGACAAGCATCTAACGCTACAATAACTACCACGTGGTTGGGTTTGCCGGCCGAATGTGCGATGCCGTGGGAGGGGACATGGTCGAGTTTACAAAGACGATTAAAGATCCGTTGGGACTGCATGCCCGCCCGGTTGCGCTGCTCTATGACATTATTGCCAAGCATCGTAGCAACGTATCGGTCAGCATCGGCGATCGCCATACCGACGGCCGCGATGTAATGGGGCTCATGGCTCTCTACGGCGAGTGCGGCGAGGACATCATCTTCCGCATTTCGGGCGTAGACGAGGCCTCGTGTGTCACGTCGATCAGAAACCTCTCCCTCTAAACGCAACAATGTGACAAAGGGGCTGTCCCCTTGTCACACCTGTTTCATATAGGAAACTTTTTCGAAAACTGAATAGGAACCCTTTCCAAAAAGTTAACCACGTGCTAGTTTACTATAGCGAACATAGACGTGGTTAACTTTTGCTGCGTCGATGTTGAGGACGAACCGACGTTAGGAGCTCATTCATGTCTTGCGGACCGCAGATGCCGGCTATGCCGCTTTCGATGGTAAAAGCGGGCGAAACCGTGCGCGTGTCTCGTGTAAAAGGCAATGAGGACATGAAGCACCACCTCAAAGACCTCGGCTTTGTCGAGGGCAGCGAGGTCCACGTGGTGAGCTCGAGTGGCGCCAATATCATCGTCACCGTGCTGGGCGCACGCTTTGGCATCGATTCCAAGGTCGCCATGCACATCATGACCGTCGGTTAGTTCGCAACATTCCGCAAAAACTGAAAGGGGGACAAGTACATGAAGACGTTGGGTGACGTTAAGGTGGGCGAGAGCTCTACCATCGTCAAGCTTCACGGTGAGGGTGCGCTGCGCCGCCACCTTATGGACCTGGGGCTCATTA
>URUW01000127.1 GCA_900551205.1 uncultured Collinsella sp.
ATTCGCTTAGTATTGACAGCTTTGTTTTTGATTCCCCTTACTCCGGTTAATTTGCTGCCCGTGTTCTATGTGCTGCAGACGGTTGCGTACTCGTTGTTTGCCCCAATCAAATACTCAATTTTTCAAAATGCTGCCGATTCTTCGATGCGCTGTTCACTGATTTCGGTTCAAAGCCAGATGGTGGCGGTGGGTGCCGTTCTTTTCTATCTGCTCAACGCTGTGTTGAGTAGCGTTGCGGGCATTCGAGTCGTATTGCTTGTCGCGCTCGGGATTTCTTCCCTTGTGTATATCCCCGCGCTATTTCGTCTTACAAGCCAAAGGTCATGAGTATTTGGGCACCGATAACTTATATATCAACGCAATAAACCCGAGCGCGAGGGCGTTTGGGTTTATTATTGAAGCGTATGTAACCTGGCGGCGCCACACCGCCTGTTAGTAGGGAGACACATGAACGTTCTGGTCGTCAACGCAGGATCTTCGACCCTTAAGTATCAGGTCATCGATACCAAGTCCCACAAGGTGTCCGCAAAGGGCTCCTGCGAGCGCGTCTGCTTTACCGGCGGTACCTTCACCCACGCTGCCAACGGCTCCAAGAAGGTGACCGAGAACATCGAGTTCCCCGACCACAAGGTCGCCATCGAGGTCGTCCTGAAGGACCTTGAGGCCAACGGCGTCAAGATCGAGGGTATCGGCCACCGTATCGTTCAGGGCGGTTGGTACTTCGGTGATTCCTCCCTCGTCGACGAGGACGTCCTCGCCAAGATCCGCGAGGTTGCTCCGCTCGCCCCGCTGCACAATAACCCCGAGGCCAACGTTATCGAGTACTGCCTCGAGCAGTATCCCGACCTGCCCAACGTCACGGTCTACGACACTGCTTTCCACTTCAATATGCCCGAGGTCGCCAAGACCTACGCCCTGCCCAAGGACGTCTGCGACAAGCTGCACATCCGTAAGTACGGCGCCCACGGCACCAGCTACCGCTACATCTCCAAGAAGGTTGCCGAGATGACCAACGGCGAGGCTCGCAAGGTCGTCGTGTGCCACATCGGTTCCGGCGCTTCCCTGTGCGCCATCGAGGACGGCAAGTGCATGGACACCACCATGGGCTTGACGCCGCTCGACGGTGTCATGATGGGCACCCGCTGCGGCTCCATCGACCCTGCTACCGTGTGCTACCTGCAGCGCGAAGGTGGCTACACCTTCGACGAGGTCGACGAGATGATGAACAAGAAGTCCGGCCTTTTGGCTGTGACCGGCGGCAAGACCAACGACTGCCGCAACGTCGAGGAGCTCGCCGCTGCCGGTGACCCCGAGGCCCAGCTCGCCTTCGATATGTTCGTTTACAAGATTGCCGCCAAGGCTGCCGAGATGGCCACTTCCATGTGCGGCATGGACACCCTGGTCTTTACCGCCGGCATCGGCGAGCACGCTCCGGCTGTCCGCGCCGGCGTGGCCGATCGTCTGGCCTTTATGGGCGTCAAGATGGACCATGCCCGCAACGCTCTGCGTGGCGACGGCGCTTGGTGCCTGTCCGCCAAGGATTCCAAGGTCAAGATCTTCGTCATCCCCACGGATGAGGAGTTCATGATCGCCTCCGACGTCGAGCGCATCGTCAACAGCAAGTAATTGCAAGAGGGGAGGGGCTGGACGACCAAGTGCCGTTCAGCCCCTCTTTTGCGCTCGTTGGGCGATATGCCTGATAGCTATTTATCAAGATGTGATAACTTCTTATTAAAATGCGGTCGCCTTAAGAGGTCTGCGTCGACCGTATCGCACTGCAAAGGAGTCTCATGAACGTACTTGTTGTCAACGCCGGCAGCTCAAGCCTTAAATATCAGCTTCTGGATACCGATACCCGCGAGGTTTTCGCCAAGGGCAACTGCGAGCGTATCGGCTCGGACATGGGTATCTTTGGACACCCCGAGAACGGTGGCGCCAAGCAGACCGAGGAGGTTCCCTTCCCCGATCATCGCTCTGCTATCGCTCGCGTGCTCGAGGAGCTCGAGAAGACCGACTTTACGGTCGATGGCATTGGGCATCGTATCGTTCAGGGCGGCTGGCACTTCGATGATTCCGCAGTTGTTGACGACGAGGTCATGGCTAAGATCCTTGAGGTTGCTCCGCTCGCCCCGCTGCACAATTACGGCGAGGCCGCAGCAATCGAGTATTGCCGCGAGAAGTATCCGGAGCTGCCCAACGTGGCCGTCTTCGACACCTCGTTCCACATGACCATGCCCGAGGTCGCCTACACCTACGCGCTGCCCAAGGACGTGTGCGACAAGTACCACGTGCGCAAGTACGGCGCGCACGGTACGAGCCACCGTTACGAGTGGATGATGGCCAAGGGGATCCTGGGTGCGCGCTGCCACCGTCTGCTTTCATGCCATCTGGGCAACGGTGCTTCGCTTGCCGCCATTGAGGACGGCGTGTGCCGCGATACCACGATGGGCCTCACGCCGCTTGACGGTCTGATGATGGGTACCCGTTGCGGTTCCATCGACCCGGCCACCGTGTGCTATCTTCAGCGCGAGGGCGGCTACAGCTACCAGGAAGTCGACGACATGATGAACAAGCAGTCCGGTCTGCTTGCCATCTCGGGCATCTCCAACGATGCCCGCGACATCCGTACGCGCGCCTCCGAGGGTGACGAGCGCTGCCTGCTCGCCTTCGATATGTTTGCCTATAAGGCCATGCAGCAGGCCGGCTCCATGATCGCCTCCATGGCGGGCGTGGATACCATCACCTTTACCGCTGGCATCGGCGAGAATGACTGGTCGATCCGCAAGGCCTTCTGCGACTGCTTTGAGTGGCTGGGCGTGCGCATCGACAACAATAAGAACCGCGAGGCCGTGGGCAACGGCCCGCAGGTCATCAGCGCCGCCGGCTCTTCCGTCACGGTCATGGTCATCCCCACCGATGAGGAATACATGATCGCCCACGACGTCGAGCGTCTGACCAAGAACAACTAACGCGCGCATTTGCAAGTAAACGAAAGGCCTCCAGAGCAACAGCTCCGGAGGCCTTTTTACTAGCAGGCGGTAATTCCAGTCCCAAAGTGATCATCGCCGGCAACGCCTGCGCTCCCAGCAACGGCATCCATACATTCAGATCCTCAGCCCCAGCTCGTAGCCAAGCCACCGTCCACCCCAGATACCCTGATTACTACGTAGTGGTAGAAGGCCGTACGGGCTAACCCCTGAAAACATTCCACAGACCAGAAACGCCCCCGTTCGTAGCTCCGAAGGAGCAGAACGGGGGCGTTTCATTGGTCGAGGACGTTTTCAGGGGTTAGCCCGTACGGCCTTCGGGCGATTGCGTACGCTACTCAGCCATCTGAGCCTGGACGGCGGTGATGGCCACGACACCCACGATGTCGTCGGCAGAGCAGCCGCGCGAAAGGTCGTTGACCGGCTTGGCGATGCCCTGCAGGATGGGGCCGTAGGCGTCGGCACCGGCGAAGCGCTGGACCAGCTTGTAGCCGATGTTGCCGGCCTCGAGGTCGGGGAACACGAGCACGTTGGCCTTGCCGGCGACAGAGGAGCCGGGAGCCTTGAGCTGGGCGACGGTGGGGACGATGGCGGCGTCGAGCTGCAGGTCGCCATCGATGGCGAGCTCGGGAGCCTTTTCCTTGCAGAACTTCACGGCCTCCTGGACCTTCTTGGCAACCTCGCCGCCGGCGGAGCCCATGGTGGAGTAGGAGAGCATGGCCACGTGCGGCTCAACGTTGCCCATGAAGGTGGACCAGGAGTGAGCGGAGGCGATGGCGATCTCGGAGAGCTCGTCGGAGGACGGGTTGATGTTGAGGCCGCAGTCGGCAAAGATCAGCGTGCCGTCGGTGCCGAACTGCGGAGTGTCGGTGCACATCACGAAGAAGGCCGACACCAGCTTGGTGCCCGGGGCGGTCTTGAGGATCTGCAGCGCGGGGCGCAGCGTGTCGGCGGTGGAGTGGCAGGCGCCGGAGACCAGGCCGTCGGCGTCGCCCATCTTGACCATCATGGTGCCAAAGTAGGTAGCATCCATCACCTGGGCGCGAGCCTGCTCGATGGTGACGCCCTTCTTGGCGCGGAGCTCGGCAAACTTCTGCGCGTACTCCTCGTGCTTCTCGGCATTGCGCGGGTCGATGACGGTAGCGCCGGGAACGTTGATCTCGTCGGGGTTGCCCAGGATGACGATCTTTGCCAGGCCCTCCTCGATGATCTTGGTGGCTGCGACGATGGTGCGCGGATCCTCGCCCTCGGGCAGGACGATCGTCTTAAGGTCGGCCTTGGCGGCAGACTTCATACGGTTAAGGAAATCGCTCATGTTACTCCTTACAAGCGTTTCGCTAAGCTCCAGGCGCCTGACTGCACACGAATAAACCCGCTGCTAGCGGGTTTACCTTTCAATAATGTACGCCGCGGTGCTTGAGCTTTCCTTGTGTGGCAAGCTCATTATAGGACGCATTAGCGCTATAATCGCTCTGATAAATATGTCTCGAAGAATGTTCGAGAAAAGCCCAGCTAACGAGCCCGTGGCTTTTGACAAGGAGTATCGATGCAGATTACCTCAGGCCTGCCTGAAGGCTTTAACGCCGGCGCATACGACATGATTGTTGTCGGTGCCGGATATGCCGGTGCCGTTTGTGCCCGCCGTCTCGCCGAGACCATCGGCTATCGCGTTGCCGTTCTGGAGCGTCGTAGCCACATTGCGGGCAACGCTTACGACTGCGCTGATGAGGCCGGGATCCTTATCCACGAGTACGGTCCGCACATCTACCACACTTTTAACGAGCGCGTCCATAATTTCCTGTCGCGCTTTACCAAGTGGACGGACTATCAGCACAAGGTGCTCGCCAACATCAACGGTACCCTTATGCCCGTGCCCTTTAACCACGCGAGCCTCAAGCTCGCCTTTGGCGATGAGCGCGGCGAGGAGCTGTATCAGAAGCTCGTGGAGACCTTTGGCAAGGACGTCAAGGTGCCCATTATGGAGCTGCGCAAGAAGAACGACCCGGATCTTGTCGAGGTCGCCGATTACG
This sequence comes from uncultured Collinsella sp., assembly GCA_900551205.1. GTDB lineage: Bacteria > Actinomycetota > Coriobacteriia > Coriobacteriales > Coriobacteriaceae > Collinsella. Next base: position 5,018 of record URUW01000127.1, read on the forward strand.
TCTACGAGAACGTCTTTTTGCATTACACCATGAAGCAGTGGGGCCAGACGCCCGACCAGATCGATCCCTCGATCACCGGCCGCGTTCCCGTCTTTGTGGGCGACGATGACCGCTACTTCCCGCAGGCCCCCTTCCAGGGTATGCCGCAGGATGGCTACACGGCGCTGTTTGAGCACATGCTCGACCACGACCTGATTGATGTGTTCTGCGACGTGGATGCTCGCGATCTCTTCGAGATCGACGAGACAACCGTCAAGGTCGACGGCAAGGTCTACGGCGGCGAGATCGTCTATACCGGTCCGCTCGATGAGCTGTTCAACCTCGACCTGGGCGCGCTGCCGTACCGCACGCTCGACATGAAGTTCGAGACGCTCGATATGGATCAGTTCCAGCCCGTGGGCACCGTCAACTACACCACGAGCGAGGACTACACCCGCATTACCGAGTTCAAGAACATGACTGGTCAGGTCCTGCCCGGCAAGACCACCATCATGAAGGAGTACTCCAAGGCCTATACGCCCGGCTCGGGCGAGACGCCGTATTACGCCATTCTTGAGCCCGAGAACCGTGAGCTCTA
>URUW01000128.1 GCA_900551205.1 uncultured Collinsella sp.
TTCAAGACTTTAGTCTGCTGGCCGCGCAGCGGCCAGCTTTAAACCACCCGCTACGCGGGTGGAGACAAACGGCTTTACAAAGCCACCCCTCCGACCGATATTGACGATTGTTCAGGCCGTCAAGAATTCGAGTCGAAGGGGTGGTCGCCATGGCCCAGAAGGCCTACAGCCTTTCCCACACGAAGTGGATGTGCAAGTACCACATCGTGTTCACGCCGAAGTATAGGCGCAAAGTGATCTACAACCAAATCAGGAGCGACATAGGGGAGATCCTCAGGAAGCTGTGCGAGTACAAGGGGATCGAGATAATCGAGGGGCACCTGATGCCCGACCACGTGCACGTGCTGCTGGCGATCCCGCCGAAGTACAGCGTCGCGAGTGTCATGGGCTACCTGAAGGGGAAGAGCTCGCTGATGATATTCGACAGGCACGCCAACCTCAAGTACAAGTTCGGCAACAGGAAGTTCTGGGCGGAGGGCTACTACGTGTCCACCGTCGGCCTGAACGAGGCGACGATCGCCAAGTACATCAGGGAGCAGGAGTCCCACGACATCGCGCTGGACAAGCTGAGCGTGAAGGAGTACGAGGACCCCTTCAAGAGGGGGTGATGCTGCCGGTTCGACCGGCGCGCCACGGGTCAAGATGCACTAGGCCTGGACGAAGTCCGGGCCCGCGCCTTTAGACGCGAGCCCGGGGCCCGTGGGTTATACCCTAAGAGCAAACCACCCTTTTTAAGGGTGGTTCTGATTATCCCTCTCCGCCCGCTTGACCAAAATCTTGCCGCAAGCTTGACGAATGCCGGATGCCTAACAGCTTGATTCATTCCATACCAGATTCTATGCAAAAATGCCACTAAAAGGTCGTAGACGGTAGCGGGTGCTAGGCGAGTTGAATGACATAGCTGAACCTTGTTCATTTGCGTTACACTGCCGCTTAGATGGGACAAGCTGACAAGCTCATTTACCTGCTTAAAGACCGATTAGTCGGGGGATTAATAACAATCGGCCCTCGCTGTACAAAAACTTGCCGCTTGCGTACCAAAAGACAACCTAGAACACAAGGTCGCTCTATTCATAGCGCGGCTTGTATGGTCTTGCGGTTACAGTGTCCATACGGTCGAGTTGAGGAGCGGGCATGGTAAACGATTTGGGCAGTATGGACGACCTCGAGCTGATGCCGCTGGGCGGTGGCTATATGGTGCGACGCGAACGCTTGATGAATGAGCTTCTCGCCAAGGGCCGAAAGGCCGGCATCGTGGTTCTTTATGCGCCCGACGGGTTTGGGAAGACCTCGGTGCTGCTGCAGTACACCCATGAGGTTAAATGCGACCCGACGCGAGGCCCCGTGCGGATTATCGAGGCCGATCGCGCCACTGGGCGCGAGGTGTTTATGCAGCTCGAGGTGGTTACCGAAGAACTCAAAGACAAACCGCACTCCCTTATCGCGATTGATAATGTGCCAAACCTCGATCAGCACGATACCGAAGACCTCATCGACAGGATTCGCGGCCTGCGCGCTATGGGGGTGGGGGTCTTTATCTCCTGCCGTCCTTCAAATCGTCAACTGATTCATGGGCTGGGCGATTCGGTTAAGATCAATGCGCAGATGCTCAAGGTGCATGCCTATGAGTATTCGGCGTGGGCATCGGCGTTTTCGATCAGCACATCGCTCGACTTTTATCAGCTCACGCAGGGCGTGCCCGAGCTCGTTTCGGCATTGCAGACGGGTCTGTATGGCCAAGGCGACGTAGCCGGTCTGCTCGAAAACGAGATTGTCAACGTATATGGCGCGGCACTTGTCGACCTGGCTTCGCTCGACAATAATGCACTGTTTTGCGTGGCATGTCTCATGATTTTGATGGGCGAGGGCAATATCGCAGAACTCGAGGCCTGTGGGGTGAGTCTGTCGATGGTCGACCAGTCCTACTTTGTACGCGACTACCCGATCTTTGGCTTGGATCCCGCCGAGCGGAGTTTTACGTGTCTGGGCACGGAGGATAACGGACGCTTGCGTTTGCGTAAGTTGGTGGCCGAGATTCGCCCCGAACTTGTTCCGAGGGCGGCCCGGATTTTGCTTAAGGCGGGCCGATGCGATGCGGCGATGGGCCTGGCGGACGCCTTTTTGGACCGTGAGGCGGTCCTTGAACTTGCTGGGCAGTATGGGGTCATCTTGCTCTGACGGGGCATGGGGCCGATATCTGCCGAGCAGCGCTGGGCACGATCGATGCCGACGATCCGGCTCCAGAGCCAACGCCTGCCGAGGCGCTTGGCGTATATCTGGCAGCGGTCAGCGTGTCCAATACAAAGCTCGCTCGCTATATGGCATCGGTTATCGAGCGCGGGGGCGAACGGGCGGTCTGCGAAATAGACCCTGTTTCATGGAGGGTGGCCCAGATACTGACGGCTGTTTGCTATGGGGACAACGGGCTTGGGCTTCCTGCGAACCTGGCCGTGCCAGAAATCGAGACATCCCACACCGCACTCGACATGTTGTCTGCGCATATCGAGGTCAAGCGCTGTCTGACCGAGCGGGGAGATGACGGCGGCGTTCTACAGCAGCTCAAAACGAGCAAGGCCTACGACTGCGAGCTCGATATCGCGGGGATTGTTATACGGGCCGATAGCATGCTGGTGGAGCTCTTTGATGGGTCGTTCGCGGGAACCGACGAGCGCGACGACGAGATGACGGTGGTGCGGGAGGCGCTCGACGTACGTGGGCTTAAGGCGATGGCTATCTGGGTGCGCATGGTGTTGGCGGCACGGCGGCTCCTTTCCGGCTTGCCGGTAACCGACGACGCGGCGTTCAACGAGCTCGATCGTTTTGCCGTACGCATGCGCGACAACCAGATTCAGCTGTTTGGCCTGTTGCTAGAAGGCTGGCAGTCGCTGGCAGAGGGACGGCCGGTTAATGCAAAGTTCCGTGCGGTCCAAGTGCTCAAACTTGCCGAGGAGTCGATTGCGTACATGCGCGATAACGCATTGCTGCTGGAGCGCGCGGCGTATCTGCGTAACACCTCGATGGTTTCGGTGCGCGAGGAAGCGGAGTTACTCGATATAAGCCAGACACAGGTTGGTGGAGCGGAGGCCTGGATGGTGGCGCTGCATTTGGCCTGTGCGGGACGGGACAGCGACCTTGCGGCCTGGATGTCCATGAATCGTGCGGGGATTCTAGAGCCATCGTATCGGCTCTTTGCGCGCCTTGCCATGCATTGTCTGGGCGAGCCGGCGACCAGGATTCGCAAGAAGCTTCCCGTGCGCGAGCTGTCGCGGTACTCGCTGCGCGACGATTTGGAAGGGGAGGGCGAGCGCCTGTTCCAGGCTGGCGAGGTTGAAGCCGTTGATACCATCGACCATATCGAGATTCGCATGTTTGGTGCGTTTCGCGCCGAGCGCGACGGGTTTCCCATCACGGACAAAATGTGGCGCCGCAAGAAGGCGGCGACGCTTGCCGAGCGGCTTGCACTGGGCATGGATGCGCTCGTCGACCGCGAGACGCTGGCAATGGAGTTGTGGCCCCATGCCGAGTTCAATAGCGCCCGCAACAACCTGTACTCGACGATATCGCGCTTGCGGTCGGCTTTGGGACCGACGCCGGATGGCAAGTCGTGTGTGCTCATCCAAAATGAATGCATCGGACTCAACGGCGACTACGTCAAGACCGATGTACGGCTGTTTGACCAGATAAGCCGCGAGGTTTTGGGAAATCGCACGGGTGCGCGCGGGCCCCATTTAGTTGAGCTGTGCCTTAAGATTGAGCAGCTTTATGCCGGACCGCTGTATGTTCCCAATGGCTGTAATCCAACCTACTTTTTGCGCATGCGGCGCATTATGCAGTCAAAGTACATCGATTGCATGATTAAGGGGGCAAATGCCGCTCTAGAAGAAAACGACCTGCAGTCGGCGATTTGGCTGGCGGAGTCGGGGCTTCGGCAGGAAACGGCGCGTGAGGATATGGTGCGCTGCGCCATGCGCGTCTACAGTGCGGCGGGGCGGCGGCGCGATATCGTCGAGCTGTACAGCGGGCATATGCACCATCTGAGGGAGCAGGTCAATGGCGTGCCCGAGCCCGAGACGCGGCGTCTATACGAGCGCTTGGTGGAGGGACGGCTCAATCGCGTGCTGGTCGAGCGATAAAAAACGGGCGCCCGAAGTACTTGGGCACCCGTAAGCTTGCTATGTGTTGGCTCGCCGGATCATTGGCTCTTAGATGAGCTTGATCTTCTCGATGTCCTTGCGCGAGGACTCGCGATACAGCGAGAACTTGCGGCCGATGACCTGGACGACCTCGGCGTGGCAGCGCTCAGCGAGCTCTTCGGCGGCCTCGCGGGCGGAAAGACTGGAGCCATCGAGCACGGAGCACTTAACGAGCTCGTGCTTCTCCAGGTAGGCGACCGTCTGCTCGACGGTGCCCTCGTTGACATCGGACTTACCGATGATGATGGCGGGGTTGAGGTGATGGGCCATGCTGCGAAGCTGCTTGACCTGGGCTCCTGTCAGTGCCATGGGTTCTCGCTTTCTATGTATGGGGCGCCCCGCGACGGGGCCTTAATCTACGTGAGCTGTCCCACGATAGCGCAGGAACGGCGCGGTGTGGGGCGCGTTTGCCCAGTTCAAAAAGAATGCGGATGCCGAGTGAGTGGGCGGTGCGGGCTGCGAACAGGCTATGAGCTGGGCGCAGAGACCGGCTCCCATGCAATAAACGCCCAACGAACCTTGCGGACATGATCGAGCATATAGCGCCCCTGTGGCACGCCCTTGGAGCCCGGCTCACCGGCATGGGGGTTCTCAATCATGTGCTGAGCGATGTAGTCGCGCAGGCGGTTGATCTTATCCTCGTTGCCATGCTCGAGCATACGGGAAAAATCCGCCACACCTGCTTCAAGGCTGTCGAAGGTATCGCGACGAGGCGATTCAAAGTACGTGACTTGCGGCAGCGCACCCATCTGAATAAGGATATTAAAGGCATACACAAAGCCATTGCTGCAGGTAACCGAGGCGCCGATGGCGTTCATCAGATGCAGGTCATAGCGCGGGCTGGAGTTGGCGACCATCGTGACAGCACAACGCCGACGAGCCGTACGATCAAGCTTGGCAAGTGCACCTTTTAGATTGGCCGTCGTAACCGACCGACTGGCAAAGGCAACATCCACCGCTTTTGCGACCGGTCCAACCAAATCCCAATCATCATCCCAAGCAAGCTCAAGTGGCGTAATAAGATCCTCGAGCCCGTAGTACTCAATGCCAGCATCAAGCGTGCCCAACATAGCAGGGGAGAAATCAGCCGCAATCACAGGATGCCCAGCCTGAGCAAGCGGAATAGCAATCGACCCAGCCCCGCACCCCATATCGAGCACCGACTCGCCGGGCTCAAGCGCCAACAGCTTTATAAAATCCCGGGCATACGGAGCAGTCTCAAGCGGCCGAAAATGCCGAGCTCTTTTATCCCACTCAAAAGAATCATCAGCCCGCCGTCGATTAGCCTGCAGGCGCATCCATTCGCCATTCCAATCAGCAGAAAGCAGCTCAGAACGAATCAAATCATCAGCCACGGGCCATCCCCCTCACAACAAAAAAGCGACTCCTCCCAAAAGA
>URUW01000129.1 GCA_900551205.1 uncultured Collinsella sp.
GCCGGCGTTTTTGCCGGTCGTGGTTGGAAAGGGGAGCATTGCCTACACACGCGACGACGGCGTGGCGGTGATCCCCGTGGCGGCACTTGGGGCGTAGTGTTTTTGCGGGCGTGCCGTGCTTCCTTTACCGAAAATCCATTTGGTAAACCCGGTGCCCGTGGGTAAAATAAGGTCGACGGCAGCCCAAGTAGTGAAGAGCTGGGCAGCGCCGTTGCTTGGATTAAGGGGTCATCGCCTTAGCGGCGTCGACCCCTCTTTTTATGCTTCGTATGCTGCTTGAGTGCCTCGGTAAGTCCGATAAGCGCCGTGAGGAGCGAGACCAAAGCGGTCAGGAGCTTCACAAAATCAGTCAGATCGGTCATGGGCATCACCTCCCGTCGCATGGAGGGCGCTGCCCGGCACATGGAACTGCCGTCAACAATAACCAGTCTATCAAACTGCAGCCATAAATACGAATATATGTTCGATAATAACAGCGACGTGACCATCTCAAAGCGCAGCTTTACGCAAGGATGCCGGAAAGCTGCACTGTGCGATTTCATGTCCGCACGGGCGCCTATCTTTACGGCAATGTAGCCGCCTATGTAGCAAGCGGCAGGCAACGGAGAAAGGCCCTAACCGTGCCAGCTAAAAAGACGCCGTGCATCTCGGCTATCGATACGACGAACTTTGCGCGCCAGATCGTGCTGGACTTTGAGTTTGCGCCGGTGCCAAAGCAGCGCCAGCGCCGTGGACTGCACAATGAGATTATCGAGGTCGGCGCCGTCGAGCTCGATTACCACGGCAACGTGATGGGCGAGTTCTCGCAGTTTGTGCAGACGGAATTTACCGAAGGCGTTGCGTTTCCCGTCCGCGAGCTTACAGGGATATCGACCGTGGACACCGCGATGGCCGATCCGCTCTACACGGTGATCAAAAGGCTCAGCGATTGGATCGGTCGCTACTCCGCTCAGATAGTTTGCTGGAGCGGGACGGATCGTCGACAGCTTTTGACCGAGTGCCAGGCAAAGCACATCGACCTTGCCGCATTTCCTTCGGACTGGGCCGACCTGCAGGCGTTTTACACCTCGATTATGGACGTGGGCAGCCATGGGCGCGTCTCGTTGGGCGACGCGGCGACGTGGTCTGGCATCGAGTTTGACGAGTCGACGGGGCACGCCCACAGCGCTCTGGCCGATGCGCGCGTGACCGCCAAGCTGCTCAAGCAGATGATGGGCGGGGACTACCGCGTGAGCCCGCGCGCCCAGGAAGTCCGCCAGCGGTGGGGGATGGGCGAGCGAGCCCGGATGCGCCTTTCCGACAAGTGCCCCGGGTCGAGCGACCTGCTGCTGAAGCTGAAGGCGGAGGGGGTAGGCCTTTTGAGAACGCCATTCGGTTTGGCATGGCAGCGCTGTAAGCGCGACTCCGCCCTGCTGTTTGAATCGAAGCGTCAATCAGTATGACGAGTGGCTCGGTCCGCCTACCTGCACTTCCGCAATCCCGCCCGCTGCACTCAGCAGCTCGTACTCCCTTTGGCTCCACTGACGCAGCTCGGCTGTGCGTACGGCGTCGCGACACAGGTCCAGAAACACCTCAGCGCCCTCGCAGAAGCGCTCGCGGGCAAAGGCTCCGGACCCGCTTGCGACACACGCGCCGTCGGCAAAGAGCTTCCAGCTAGACGGCTCGCGTGAGTCGTCTCCGAGTGGCTTGATCTGCAACACATGTGGATTGCCAGCAGCACAGAGTTCCTCCTCGAGCTTCTGTACCGTAAAGCGCATCTGGTGGGAGAGACTACTCTTGACCATGGCCGAGGCATAGCTGCTCGGCCCGTCCAGAAGATGCATTCGTTTTGGCTTGGCTGCCAGGTTGTGGAATTTGCGCTCGCTGCGCACGGAGAAATTGTCCATATGGACTCCTTTCATCGATGTTGGCAGGGCCACCGTGCCTCTTGGCCGGTTGGCGTCGGGATCGTGGAGCCAACTCTCTACCCCGACTCTGGATAAAACGCGCCCGCTCCTTGCGGGCAAGAGGAAGTCTATCAACGTGTACGGACAGAAATCAAGCGCCATCCGCGAAATGACGAGCGGACTGCGTTGGTTTCCCAAGTGATTATTCGGCTTTCATCCGGAAAAGTGTCGAAATAGGCACCTTAAAACTTCGGAAAAGTGTCAAATTCGATAGGCAAATTATCCGGAAAAGTGTAGCTGGATGACAAAACAGCACTTAGAAGCCAGTGCTGGATGCGGGATCCTGCGGTCGCCTTCAGCTCTCGCTACTCATCGTCTCCGTCGTTGGGGTCGCCTTTGAGGGTGTTGATGTCCAGGTGCTGGTTGTCGTCCTCTTTTTGCTGGGTCTCCGACTCCGCTTGGGTGGGGCCGCGGAACAGCTGGAATCCCTCAAACGCAATGACGCCGAGCAGGGCAATGACAATGGCGATAAAGGCAACCTTGACTGCCTGCGGAAATTCCGAGAAACGCAGCGCCTTTTCCTCGGCGTAATAATCGGCGAAGCGCTCTTCGCCCGTGCTTTTGGTATACGCCGGCGCGGACGCGGCCTCCGGGTCATATTCCGGTGCAGGCGCGGCAGCGTACGGATCGTTGAGATAATTGCTCGATGCGGTGCCATAATCCTCGGTCTCGATGCGACCGGTGCCAGTATAGCTATCGGAATAATCGGAATATGCCGCACCGCCCTCATAATCCGCGGCGCTCGTGTTGGCGGCAAAAAGCGGGTTAACTGGAACGTCGAGCACCGGCATGCCGGTTGAGGTCTCATCCAGATCGGCTGCAGCCCAGGAATCGTAGGCAACCTGATGGGCAACGGGCTCATCGAGCCTTGTGATCGGAGGCTTGCGTGCCGCAGGAACAGGCAACTGCTGGGCGCTGTACATAACGGTGCTGTCGGCCGATTTGCCCTGCGTCGCTGCAGCGAGAAATGCCGCCGTCTCGGACGGGTCGCTTGCGGGGCGGGGAGCGGGCGCGGGCGCCGAAATGGGTGCGGGCGTAGATGCGGGCGTCGAAACAGGCGGCTGCGCAGGAGTCGGCGCAGATGCGGGCTTAGGCGCAAGTGCGGGATTGGGGCTTGACGGGCGAGCCCCACCGCCCATGAGTTCGTCGGCGGTCCACGGGCGATCATCCATCACGTCGTCAAGGCTCAGCGAAAACAGGTCGTCTTCACCCTCATCGAACATGCGGTGCACATGTCCACCAATTGCCGGAATCAATCCGCGACCGGTGCATGATGCCTTGCTCAACGCCATTCTATTCCACCCTTTCGAAATACTAATGACATCGATTATATGGAACTTCCCAAGCGGCTCGGTCTTGGATTCGAGCTTTCCAGAACTCGCGCCCAAAAGGGGAGGGGCAATCTAGGCGAGTGCCTACTTGTCGTCGGCCGCCGCCTTGGCCTCATTGAGGTAGCTATAGAAGCTGTACTTGGAGATGCCAAAGAACTCGCAGGCGCGCTCGCTCGACTTGGAAATGAGGAAGGCGCCGCGACGGTCGAGGTAGCCAATGGCACGAATGCGCTCGTCTTTGGTCATGAGCGCCGCGGGCTTGCCCACAAACTGCTCGCACTCGTGCAGCAGGTCCTCGAGCAGGTCGCCGATGTTCTTGGTAATGGGCTCGGGCTCGGTGTAGCCCGTGCCGCCGGTGCCGGTAAAGGCGTCGAGCGAACGCTCAAAAGCCTTCATAAGCGTAATGTCAAAGTTGATGCCCAAAATGCCGACGGGCTTGCCTTCGTCGTTGCGGATAAAGATGGTCGAGGACTTGAGCAGCTTGCCATCGGTGGTTTTAGTGAGGTACGGCTCGCGGTCGTGTACGTCGGTGGTGCCCTCGTGCATGGACTCAAACACGATATGGCTGGGGCCGTCACCCAGTTTGCGCCCGCTGACGTGGCCATTTTCGATCACTACGATGGAGTGGTCCACGTCCTCGGTCTCCAGATCGTGGACGACGACTTCGCAGTTGGGGCCAAATTGGAGCGCCAGACCGTGTGCAAGGCGCTTGTAAAACTCAATCTGTGCGGGGGTCATGGGTGCCTTCCTAAAAATTAGTTTGGGCACACTTTGCCATAAACCACACTTGTTCGCAAATAACGAAAGCGTTGCTGCGTTATGTGACCGTTCGGCGGCGAAAAGGTACCGATTGCGGCAACTAACAATTTGTTAGGTTATCCAATCAAAAAGTGTGATAGAACATTACTAACAAACTTTTTGTTTGGCATCCACATAAAAGTTCAGCCGTGTGAATGGGATCGGGCTGAAACGCGTATGCGGGGGCCGGCAAGAGAGGACTTAAGGAGTTCACCGTATGGCCGATAAGATCCAGTGGGCGGGCAACACGATGCCCAAGAGCGATGACAAGCACTTGGGAATCATGAGCCTCGACCACGTGAAGAAGGCCCGCGCCTTCCACCAGTCGTTCCCTCAGTACACCGTTACTCCGCTTGCCCGTCTGGACGGCCAGGCCGCGCGCCTGGGCCTGTCCAACCTGTGCGTTAAGGACGAGAGCTATCGCTTTGGCCTCAACGCCTTTAAGGTCCTGGGCGGCTCGTTTGCCATGGCCAACTATATTGCCGACGAGACCGGCAAGGACGTTGCCGACTGCACCTTCGATTACCTGACCTCCGATCAGCTGGCCGAGGACTTTGGCCAGGCTACCTTCTTCACCGCCACCGACGGCAACCATGGCCGCGGCGTGGCATGGGCTGCCAACAAGCTGGGCCAGAAGGCCGTCGTGCACATGCCCAAGGGTTCCACCAAGCCCCGCTTCGATAACATTGCCGCCGAGGGCGCCACGGTGACCATCGAAGAGGTCAACTACGACGAGTGCGTGCGCATGGCCGCCGCCGAGGCCGACGCCTGCGAGCGCGGCGTCATCGTTCAGGACACCGCCTGGGAGGGCTACGAGAAGATCCCGTCCTGGATCATGGAGGGTTACGGCACCATGGCTTCCGAGGCTGCCGAGCAGCTGCGCGAGATGGCTATCAACCGCCCGACGCACGTCTTTGTCCAGGCTGGCGTGGGCTCGCTGGCCGGCGCCGTGGTGGGCTACTTCACCAACCTGTATCCCGATAACCCGCCCACCTTCGTCGTGGTTGAGTGCGCACCGGCCGCCTGCCTGTACAAGGGCGCTGCCGCCGGCGACGGCGACCCGCGTATCGTGGACGGCGACATGCCCTCCATCATGGCCGGCCTGTGCTGCGGCGAGCCCAACATCCTTGGCTGGGATATCCTGCGCAACCACACCACCGCCTTCGTGTCCTGCCCCGACTGGGTCACCGCTCGCGGCATGCGCACCCTGGGCGCTCCCGAGAAGGGCGACCCGCGCGTCATCTCCGGCGAGTCCGGCGCCGTGACCACCGGCCTGGTCGAGACCCTCATGCTCGATCCCGAGTACGCCGAGCTCAAAGAGCTCATCGGTCTGGACAAGACAAGCTCCGTGCTCTGCTTCTCCACGGAAGGTGACACGGACCCGGATCAGTACCGTCGCATCGTCTGGGAGGGCGAGTACCCCACTTGCTAGCAGACTGACCTGTCCGGGTGGCGGAGCATATGTTTACTCCGCTGCTCGAACAGTCCTGCGCAAGACGGAAAGCACATTAAGT
>URUW01000130.1 GCA_900551205.1 uncultured Collinsella sp.
GGCATGTCTAAAAAATCTACTGGAATATAAAGGGGCGCCGCGGATGGAGTTCCGCGGCCCCCAAGCCACACGCTAACAGCTTTAAGGAGTCAAAGCTGGTTTAGCCAAAGAAGCGCTTGATCTCGATCTCGGCGTTCTCCAGGCAGTCGGAGCCGTGGATCACGTTGGCGTTGACATCGACAGCGAAGTCGCCGCGAATGGTGCCGGGCGCAGCATCAAGCGGGTTGGTAGCGCCATAAGGGTGCGCATCTTGGAAACAGCGGAGAGACCGGAAACGACCATCTTGACGACCGGACCGCTCGTCATAAAGTCGCAGAGACCGCCAAAGAAGGGCTTGTCGGCCAGATGGGCGTAGTGCTCCTCGACGGTAGCGCGCTCGAGCGTGGTCATCTCCATGCGCTCGATGACAAGGCCGCTACGCTCAATACGAGCAACGATCTCGCCGATCTTGCGATCGCGCACCGCGTCGGGCTTAATCATGATGAAGGTCTTCTCGATAGCCATAAGGTAGCCTTTCAAGTAGGTTCGCGCGTGCCCAAGTCCCATTCCGGCACCCGCCTGGACTGCATCGTAACAGAGTTTTAGCTGCAGTTAAACAAAAAGCTGTTTATTGAAACGCTGCAATTTATTAAAGCGCTCCATATGTGTCACTTCTGTTTCGAAGCCCGATTAGAGTACCATCCGACCGCTCATCAACCACATGGAACAGAGCGGGCGGTCGGTTGCCACCCGCGAACGTACCCCCTTCACAACCTGCCCAAAGGTCCTACAGAAGTTCTCGACAAGCCCCTCCCCCATAGCAGCAAAATAGGGGCGCCCGCATCAGCAGACGCCCGTAAAGCTAAAACGATTTATCAATAAATGGACAATACGTCTTCAGCCAAACCTCTACTTTGCCCCGTGACCCATCTCGACAACCTTGGTTAGCGATCCAAACACGCCTTCGTCGGCCACGAGCTGCGCCTCGGCACGCTGCAGCTGCACGGCAACGGCGGCAGGGGCGGTACCGCCCTCGGTCGTGCGCGCGGCGACAATCGACGGGATATCGAGCGCCTCGGTAATATCGCGCTCAAAGAGCGGGCTTGCCTCCTGGAACACCTCAAACGGCAGGTCCTCAAGATTGCAGCCGCGCTTCTCACACATCAGGACCAGGTGCCCCACCACGGCATGTGCCTCGCGGAACGGTAGACCGCGCTTTGCCAGGTAATCGGCAACATCGGTGGCGGCAAGGTGCCCCACGCCGCACTCGCGCGCCATGGCATCCTCGTTGACGGTCCAGGTCGAAATCATTCCGGCCATAACGGACAGGCACTGCATGAGCGTGTGAGCGGTATCGAGCGCGCCCTCCTTGTCCTCCTGCAAGTCCTTGTTATAAGCGAGCGGCAGGCCCTTCATGGTTACCAGCAGCTGCACCAGGTTGCCGTACACGCGACCGCTCTTACCGCGGATAAGCTCGGCAAAGTCGGGATTCTTCTTCTGCGGCATGATAGACGAGCCGGTGGAGTAGGAGTCTGAAAGCGTGATAAAGCCAAATTCGGAGCTCGACCACAGCACGATCTCCTCGGAAAGACGCGACAGGTGCATCGCCATGACGGATCCGGCGTAATGCAGATCGAGCAGGAAATCACGGTCGGAAACCGCATCGAGCGAGTTGGGAATCACGCCCGCAAAGCCAAGTTCGGCAGCCGTCATCTGGCGATCGAGCGGATAGCTCGTACCGGCAAGCGCGGCAGCACCCAGCGGGCAGTTGTCAGCGGCATCAAAGGCGGCCTTCAGGCGCGTAAAGTCGCGCGCGAACATCCAGGAATACGCCAGCAGATGATGCGAGAGCAGCACGGGCTGAGCGTGCTGCATATGCGTGTAGCCCGGAAGAATCACCTTGTCGTACTTCTTGGCCGCATCCACCAGCACATGGCGCAGCTCAAGATTGGCCTCCATGAGCTCCTTGGCCAGCGCCTTGACGCCCAGGCGCGTATCGGTCGCCACCTGGTCGTTGCGCGAACGCCCAGTATGCAAGCGCTTGCCAGCCTCGCCGATACGACGCGTCAGCTCGCTTTCGATGGACATATGAATGTCCTCGTCGTTGATATCAAAGGTGAAGTTGCCGGCATCGATATCCTGTTCGATTCCGGTCAGGCCCTCGGCAATCGCCTGCTCGTCCTCGGCGCTGATAATGCCCTGGGCCGCCAGCATCTTGGCATGTGCCTTAGATCCGGCGATATCCTGCTTATAGAGATGTTTGTCAACCGGCAACGACGCGCCAAACTCCTGCGTGACCTCGGCCACGCCTGCCTCAAAACGACCGCCCCAAAGAGCCATGGAACCGTCCCCTTTCATCAAATCCCAAAACAAGCGCCCAAAGCAATGCGCCCTGTCGCTAAAGCGATTTCTCAACCGCTAGTTTTGCATATTCCCCACCATGTGCGAGGCCATATAGCTAATTTGCAAAGAAGTGACGCGCCATGCACTTGGCGCCCAACGTCTCCCTCCGAATGTTGCCCTGCGAACCATCGATCCAGGCCTTTAGGCTCATAGGAACGTCCTCGACCTTTGCAGCATCGAACTCGGGCGCGAGGGCAAGTAAAGCATGCGCGATAGCATTGAACATAATGGATACTCCCCATATATATAGGCGCAGGGCCGTCAAATTGATAGGAGGAGCCCCGCCGGACAACCCCGGCGGGGCTCGGACTCAGCCGCAGACGCGGCATCATATATGCGGGCGGAACGTAGGGGCCACCGATGTTAAGAAGTGTCAGCAAGCATAACGAAAGGTAGGGACCCCATGCGCCCGTTATGTATCACGCGGATGGGCCGCGCGGATACCAAAGGAAGGAGGCGCTAGGCCTGGGCGGCAGCAGAGCTGGGGCCCTGGACCTTAGCCCACGTCTTGAGCGACAGCGTATCGATCTCGATAAAGCCGGCGCTGGCCTTCTCGTCAAACGTAGTGTCGCGGTCGTAGGTAGCCAGACCGTAGTCATACAGGCTAAACGGGCTCTTGCGGCCGACGACATGGCAGTTGCCCTTAAAGAACTTCAGACGGACGGTGCCGGTCACGAACTTCTGGGTGTCGGCCATAAAGGCATCGAGCGCGTTTTTGAGCGGGCTGTACCACTGGCCGTTGTACACGGCGGTGGCCCAATCCTGCTCGAGCTTAATCTTGGTCTTGAGCAGGTCGCCCTCGACGCAGATGTCCTCGAGCGCCTTGTGGGCGGTGATGAGCGTCAGGGCGCCAGGAACCTCGTAGCACTCGCGACTCTTGAGGCCCACCAGACGATCCTCGACCAGGTCGAGACGGCCAAAGCCGTTGTCACCCGAAATCTTGTTGAGGGCGATGACGATCTCGGAGAGTTTCATCTTCTTGCCATCGACGGCGACGGGCTTGCCCGCCTCAAACTCAATCTCGGTGTAGGTCGGGGTGTCCGGCGTGTCCTCGGGGTTCTTGGTCATAACCCAGGCGTCGTCGAGCGGCTCGTTCCAGGGATCCTCCAGGTGACCGCACTCGATGGCGCGACCCCACAGGTTGTCGTCGATGGAATAGGGGTTGTCGTTGGCGCCCTCGGGAACCGGCACGTTGTGGGCGTGAGCATAGGCAACCTCATCGGGACGGCACTTCAGATCCCACTCGCGAACCGGGGCGATAACCTTAAGCTCGGTGTCGAGGGCCTTGACGGCAGCCTCAAAACGAACCTGGTCGTTACCCTTGCCGGTGCAGCCGTGGGCGACGTAGGTCGCGCCAAACTCGTGAGCGACCTCGACAAGCTTCTTGGCGAGCAGCGGGCGAGACAGCGCGGAGAGCAGCGGGTACTTGTTCTCGTACATGGAGTTTGCGGCGATGGCCTTAGTCAGGAACTCATCGGAGAACTCGTCGCGCAGATCGAGCACCTGGCAATCCAGAACGCCCAGGTCGAGGGCCTTCTGCTTCTTGGCGTCCAGACCGGTCTCCTCCTGGCCCACGTTGCCGCAGACACAAACGACATCGAGATTCTTCTCGTCCTGGAGCCACTTGACACATACGGATGTATCAAGACCACCGGAATATGCGAGAACGACTTTTTCCTTGCTCATGGCTGTTTCCTTTCGCCCTTGGTAGCTAGTTAGAACATCGGTCAGTTGCAAGTCATTTCGAGGTCAAAAACCGTGCAATATCAGGTTAAATAGCAAAAAGCAGCACAGCATGCCCTAGAAACATGCGTTTATATCGTGCTAAAACCCAACGACCTCAAAATGACTCTGTTGGGGCATTTCACCCCATACGAACAGAGACGATTGTTATCGTCGTCGGGAAATTGCGCGCTGGCGTCGGATGGCATTATCTGCAGTGGTGATGATCTTTACGAACTGCATCTGCCTCTCCTTTCACCTATCGCCGGGCGCAATTCTAATATCGTAAACGGTACCTTTTCTTCGGTAAGCGGTTGTATTTCCGTCTCCGTTTTCGATGGTCGCTATATTACGCTAAAGTGCCCGCAGCACAAGCGACAAATTCAAATTTCTGAAAAGTTTTTTCATTACTTTGTGAAGCGTGGTGCAAATACGCTCCGTTCCTGCGACAATACGCTCAGTTACTGGTTGATGGTTATAACGTCTGAAACAATTTCGAAACGAAAGGCGCGCTTTTATGCAAACTTACGAATCGGACATCAATATCGGAAGCATTAAGATACTCGCCGTCGACATGGACAAGACGCTGCTCACCGACAAGCGCGTGTTGCCGCAGGGTCTTGATGAGCGCCTGGACAAGCTCGCCGACGCAGGCATTGTATTCTGCCCCGCCAGCGGACGCCCCGCCCCCAAACTCGAGGAAATGTTCGAGAGCATTAAGAACCGCCTTGCTTTTTGTCCCGACAACGGAGCCTGCGTCATCTATCGCGGCAGCTATATCTATAAGAGCAACATCGATGTGGCGCTGTATCAGCAGGTGCTCGCCCGTGCCTCGGAGGACCCGCGTGCCGTTCCCGTCTTGTGCTGCTACGACGAGTTCTATGTGCTCGCCCGCGACCATCAGTACCACGACGAGATCAGCGTCTACTACAACACGATCAACTACGTCGATAGCTTTGAGGGCCTTGATATCGAGTCCAACAAGATTTCGATCTTCTTCCCCGCCTACGATGCCGAGCCAGCGTTTCGCGAGGACTACAGCCCCGAGTTCTCGGACAAACTCTACGTCACCAACGCCGGGCGCGAGTGGATCGACTTCATGAACCTGGGCGTCGACAAGGGCGCCGGCGTCGCGCACCTGTGCGAGCACCTGGGCATCGATATCGCCGACGCCGCCGCCGTGGGCGACACCTACAACGATATTCCCATGCTCGAGCGCGTCGGGCATAGCTTTATCGTGGACAATGCCGAGGAGCACATGAACGCGCATGCCAAGTGGCGCATTCCGAGCAACAACGACGGGGGCGTACTGACGCTCATCGACGCCATCTTGGCGGCTCGTTAACGGGGCTCGTCGGACCCGGCCGGGCGGCGCGGATTAGTTTTTCGTTCGGTCAGGTCCTGGGCTCGCTCGGAAAGCACATTAAGTGCTTTCCGGCTCGTGCGGAATCTACGAAAAACTAATCCGCGCCGCCCGGCCGG
>URUW01000131.1 GCA_900551205.1 uncultured Collinsella sp.
GGACTTCCGCTCGATTGGGACAGGCGGGCCTTCGAGGCCGAGCGCAAAATGGATTTTAAAAAACACCTTGCCAAATAGGAGCGTCAGGGGGCATGGGCAGGCGCAGCGCGAAGCGCAAAGCGCCAGCCCATGCATGCCCGAGGACGTTTGCAAGACTAAACCCCAGTCCCCGCGATGGGAGGGCTTAGCGGTCGACCCTGGCCGACCACTCCCAGCAGCCCACCGGCTCGCCGTCGATGAGTACGTTGCCCCCGTCGAAGTCTTGATAACACAGGTCGTTGAACTGGTGGATCCACACGCCGTGATTGAACGTCTTCTTGGGCGAGCCATCAGCCTCGCGGTACACGCCGGTCAGGTCCTCGACATGGCTAAAGTAGGTGAGGTGCACGTTGGCGCCGGCATCACGCAGGCGCGCCGTGAGCGGCAGCACCGTCAGCTGCGGGCACACGAGCTCGTCGCCCTTGGAGTGCGTAAACCACAGCGGCGTCTTGGCGAGTGCTGCCACGTCCTCGTCCGTGGCGTTGTACCACGGTGCGCAGCAGGGAAGGCCCGCGGCGAAGAAATCGGGGTAGTCGGCGCACAGGCGCAGGGTCATAAAGCCGCCGTTGGAAAGACCGGCGACCACGATGCGATCGGTATCGATGCGGTCGGCATGCTCGGCGACAAACTCGTCGATGAGCGCCTTGAGCACGGGAGAGTAGATGCTCTGGTTGGAGCGACCGAGCTGCTCGACGCCGTTGTCCATCCAAAACGTGGGCGATTGCGGCACGAGCACCCAGGCAAAGCCGCCAAAGTAGCGCTGGATCTGCTTTTGCGAGAGCGCTGTCACGCGGTTGCCGGTGTAGGCACGCGTCGCGCCCTCGCCCTGCGTGGCGCCCTTGCCCTCGCCGGCGCCGTGCAGGTACACGACCAGCGGCGCCTTCTCGACGGCGGGGGTGTCCTCGGGCGCAAACGGGTTGAAGAGCGCGGAGTCGGCGGGCTCAAAGCTCGGCTCAAAATAGCCGTACTCGAGCGCGATGCCGTCGATGGGCGTCTGCTGCACGGCGTTATGCCAGCCCTTGAGCGCGGGGCAGATGTCGCCGCGGCTGCGGTCGAAGACGAGGCCCGCGGTGGGGTCATCGCCGTCTTCGCCCGGGAGTGCCACAAGCTGCGTCACGCGCAGGCTGTTCTCTATATAGCGCGAACCCAGCACGCCGCCTTCGATCTCTTTGGTAAGACGCACCTCGGGCGTCTCGAGCGCTACGTGTGTGCCCTTGGGCAGGCGCTGACCGTTCTCATCACAGGGGTAAGCGGCGAGCACCGGCACGTAGCCCACAGAGGGTGCCGCGTGATCGGCTCCGTGCTCCTTGCGCATCAAGACCTCGCCGGCGCGCTCGTGGCGGGCACAGCAGATATTGAACGTGTGCTCGTTCACGTCGTTGGCGCGCACAACGCACGGCAGGTCGAGCACCACTTTGTTGATCCAGGGGCCAAAATCGCCCAGCGTGGTGACGGTTGCGTAGGTACACGATTTGAGTTCCATGAGCTACTCCTTTGTGCCGCAAGTACTAAACAAGGGCGGCAATACAGACTAAACATGTTTAGTTTAATGCAGAACTGTAGAATAAGCAGATGAACTCGGTAAACGGTAAAACTGAACATGCAATGAACTACTAAACATATGTTTACTATTAACTAGCAGGACTTTTGTTGATGAGCTAGCTCGTTACAAAGGTGTTTATCAAAATAAAAGCCCACGTAAATAGCCATATATCAATATCGGGTCAAATAGACGATCTTCTACCGTCTAAATACGCTTACCCCCGATTTCCTACCGTTCACCGGACTCCAGACGGCAAAATCGCCACAAATCAGGCACTCCGTGTAAACTAAAGCCCGTAAACGTTCAGTAAACAAATTGTTTACCGCAACGTTAAAGCCCGGGCCGCCGTAAGGGGTTATAGCGGTTAGGGTCCATGCAAGTCGCGGCGTTAGGTACGCCGCATAATTATTGAGGAGGGGTCCCATGGCAGACAACAAGCAGATTGCCACCGAGGTCCTCGAGCTCGTGGGCGGTGCGGAGAATGTTGCCGTCGCCACCAACTGCATGACGCGCCTGCGTCTGACGCTCAAGGATAACAGCAAGGCCGACGTGGAGAAGATCAAGAAGGTCAAGGGTGTTCTGGGTTGCCAGTTCGCCGGCAGCCAGCTCCAGGTCATCATCGGCCAGAACGTGCCCAAGGTGCTCGCCGAGTTCGTCGCCATGTCCGGCGTCAAGCAGGGTGCCGCGGGCGACGAGAACCTCGACGCTCCTAAGGAGAAGTTCGAGCTCAAGAACCTGCCCAACATCATCCTCGACTATCTGTCGGGCTCCATGACCCAGCTGATCCCGCTGCTCATGGCCGGCGGTCTGTTCCGCACCATCGCCGCGGTCCTCGGTCCCACCATGCTCGGCGTTCTCTCCGATACCGATCCGACCTACACGTTCCTCTACACCACCCTGTACGAGGCCACGTTTACCTTTATCCCCATTTACCTGGGCTATGCCGCTGCTAAGAAGCTCGGCGCCTCTCCGGTTCTGGGCATGCTCCTCGGCGGTGCTCTCATGGCCCCGTCCGTCGTGAGTGTCGCGACTCAGGAGGGTGGCGGAATCATCTCCGTCTACGGCATCCAGATCGCCGCTGCCAACTACCAGCAGTCCGTCCTGCCGATCATCCTCTCGGTGCCGGTCCTGTACTTTGTCGAGAAGTTCTTTAAGAAGGTCATGCCCGACGTGCTGTCCACGGTCTTCACGCCGTTCTGCACCATGATCGTCACCATCCCCATCGCCTTCATCGTCCTTGCCCCGATCGGCAACGAGATCGGCAGCCTCATCGCCAACGCCCTCTTTGGTCTTGCTGACCTTGGCGGTATCGGTATCCTGATCGTCATGGCCATCCTCGGCGCCTTCTGGCAGCTCTTCGTGGTCTGCGGCATGCACATGCCCGTCATCCTGCTCGCTCAGGTTCAGATCATCGCTGCCGGCTACGATCCCTTCGTCTTCGTTTCCACCAACTGCGCTATGGCCGCTGTCTGGGGCTGCGCCTTCGGTGCCTTCCTCAAGATGAAGAACCCCGACGAGAAGGGTCTTGCCCTGGGTTACGTCATCTCCGCCATTGCCGGCGGCGTCACCGAGCCCGCGCTCTTCGGTATCCTCATGCGCTTCCGTCGCACCATGCTCGGCATGTTTATCGGCGGTGCCATCGGCGCTGTGTTCTCCGGCCTCATGGGTGTTACCTACTACCTGGCCGGCGGTGCCTCCAACTTCCTGGTCTTTACCAACTACCTGCAGGGTGGCCAGATGAACACCGTCTGGGCTATCGTCGGTATGGCAATCTCCTTTGTCATCGCCGCTGCCGTCGTCTTTGCCACTGGCTTCTCCAAGGAGGAGCTCGCCGAGATGGAGGCCTAAGGCCAAACCATTCGGACGCATACGACCTTACCTACACGACAGGGCCCCGTCAGGCGCAAGCCCGGCGGGGCCCTTCTTACAAGGTAGACTGATTGGGGGCGCGTGGCGCCTGCTCGCCGGGGTTTGCTAAGCGCCAGGGACTTTCGCGCGGGGTTACCGCGAAAGAATCTGCCGGTTCGCAATTCCTTTATCAAACGAAAGGACATGCAGATGAGTTTGGGAAAGCTGACCGTCAACGGTCGCCAGGACGGCTTTTTGTGCGAGGGCAAACCGTTCTTCTGGTTTGCCGATACGTGCTGGAGCGCTTTTACGAGCATCGCCGAGGACGACTGGGATTACTACCTGACCCGCCGTGCCGAGCAGGGCATGAACGCACTGCAGATCAACACGCTGCCGCAGTGGGATCGCTGCTGCCCCGACCTGGGCATTTGGCCCTATGCCAGCGAGGACGGCGTGCACTTTGATTGGTCCCGTCCCAACCAGGCGTACTGGGATCGTGCCGCCGCCATGTGCCGTGCTGCCGTCGAGCACGGCATTCGTCCGGCGCTCGTGCTCATGTGGTGCAACTACGTGCCCGGTACCTGGGGTGCCAAGATTGCCGAGCGTTGCGGTGCCGAGGTTATGCCGCGCGAGGAGGTCCGCGCCCACGTTGCCCGCGTCGTCGAGAACCTGGGCGAGTTCGACCCCGTCTATGTGGCGACGGGCGATACCGACTTTATCAGCGACGAGGCGATCGCCTATTACGAGGATGCCCTCGACGAAGTTGTCAAGCGCGCGCCCGAAGCGTTGCGCACCATGCATATCAACCGCGGCAACCGCACCATTCCGTTGCAGTACCTGGACCGCCTGGACTTCTACATGTTCCAGCCCGGCCACAACTACGAGGGCCAGCCCGAGGCCTGGCGCCTGCCGCAGGACTTTATCGCCAACTATCCCAAAAAGCCGATGGTCAACTCCGAGCCCTGTTACGAGCAGATGGGCGCCTCGCGCAATGTGTACTGGCGCTTCACCGCGCAGGACTGCCGCGCGAGCGTGTGGTCGTCGATCCTTGCTGGCGCCAGTGCAGGTGTGACCTATGGCGCGCACGGCGTTTGGAACTGGCAGACCAGCAAGAGCCAGGGCTCGGTGCTGGGCGAGGGCTTCGATATGCCGTTCCGCTGGCAGGAGTGCCTGCAGTTTGCGGGCGTTTGGGACTTTGGCGCGATCGAGCATGTGCTTGCCGGCCTGGGCGCTACGGCTGGCGATGACGCACTTGCCGTGGTTCCGGCGCAGGAGCTGCTCGATGACGCGCGCGAGGCCATTCGTGTGGCGCGCGTTGGCGATCGCGTCGTCACGTACCTGCCGCGTACCACGGCGCTCAAGTTCAAGCTCGACGGCGCGCGTGACTGGACGGCAACGGTCCTCGACATGGAAGGCAAGCGCATCGCCAAGCTGCCCGTCCGCGACAACGGTGACGGCACCGTACGCGTGGCTCAGCATCCCTTTGAGCACGACGCCCTGGTGATCCTGACCCCCGGGCGCTAACGGCTCTTCTCCAACATTTACAACCCAGTCCCTTTCATTAGGGTGCGACGGAATGGTTCCTGTATGACAGCTTTAAGCTGCCAAGGGGAGCCGTTCCGTCGCACTCATTGGGGACGTACTTAAATGAGTAGTAATTAGGGACGTTCTTTGGGAGGGCGGTTTGCGTGGCGGTTATGTGACCCACGGTGAGACCTACGTCGACGATATGTTGCTTCGTCTGACCAAAGTAGAGGCGTAAAACAGAGAGATAATCGGCTTCGGGTGCGATTTGCTGCACGACCATCATAAGGGCAGCCCTGTGGTGGTCGCGGCGATGCGCGTCCGGGGCTATGGCGCGTGAGGGGCGAATATGCAGGAGTTCTTCGGAATCGATGTGGGCGGTACGGCCGTTAAATGGGCCGTGCTAGGCGAGGATTTTTCCATCCGCGATCGCGGGAGCCTGCCGACGGGCTTTACCACGGCTGAGGAGACGGTTTCGGCGTTGATCGGGCTCGTCGAGCCGTATCGTAAGCGCGTGAGCGCCGTAGGCGTGAGTGCGCCCGGCGGTATCTACGAGGGAGACGTCACGGGAACGATCCATCGCGGCGG
>URUW01000132.1 GCA_900551205.1 uncultured Collinsella sp.
CTGCGAGGCCAGCTCGCGCAGCATGAAGTCGATGTATCGCGCATAGTATGCCCATCGCTGCTCGAGGCTGGGGTAGAGGTGGTAGAAGCCGTCGAAAAGGCTCTTGAAGCCAAAGGCTTGCTGCCAGTCCGTCATTCCGGCGCGCGCCATGCCTGCGCGGTTGTAATGGTTGAACCCGGCGGCGCTTGACATGCCCGAGCCGATGCCGACGATGATGGCGTCGGCATCGTCGATAAGGCTTCGAAGCCTATACGCTTCCCTCTCTAGAGACGGCATTGGGCAATCTCCTCGAAAGCCGGGGCCATATCGCCGTCAACGAGAATCGTCTCGCACGATGCATCGGGCGCCATAGCCTGGCTGTAGTTGAACACGATGTAGGTGGCGTGCTCGCAGACGTTCGCGATCTGGGCGAGCATGTGCTTTATGATGCCGTTGCGCAGTCCCACGCCAAGTTCGAGGATGGCGACCCTGCCGTTGCGATGGGCTTGCACAAGGCGCTCGAGCTCCTCGAGCTGGGCCGTGGCGAGGGCGTCTGGATGGGCGAGACGCCGCTCGTCGATCGACGTGCGTATGCTCCCCTCCGTCTCGAGCACGCGCTCCTCGTCGAACCCGGCGCGCGCGAAGTGCCCGTCGATGTTGCATGTGACCACGAAGGTGTCGGCGTGCTCCGTAAGACGCCGCAGCCCGTTCATGAGCGAGCCGGGCTCATATTCGAGATACTCCTTTTGATGGAACCGCTCGGCCCATCGGCGTCGCACGCTGGCATCCGGGGAGCTGAGTCCCTGCAGTATGCAGCCGATGCCGTCGGCCTGGGCGAGGTCCCCGTACGTCTCCCAAAAATGATCGTCAGCGCGAAAGAGGTTGAGCCCCTCCGCCATGTCGAGCCCGTTGCTGGCGCCGATGACGATCAGATTCGCCTCGGCAAGCGCCCGGTCGATGCGAACTGCTTTCGCTGTTTCCACGCGCTACCTTCCCAACGTCTTGTGCACGTCGGCGAGCACGTCGGCGAGCACGTCGGCGATGTCGGCGCGGATCGCCATGCCTCGGTCCTCGATCGCGCGGGGGAGAAACTGCGTCTGATTGTTTACGGCGATGTAGCTCGCTTGCGGCAACTGCGCCGTGAGGGCCCAGAACGGCTCCTGGATAAATGCAGGCGTGATGCGGCCCACGCCCAGCTCAAGGAAAAGAATCGTCTGATGCGCGTGCGTGTCGAGCCAGTCGGAGACCTTGCGGTACTGCTCCTCGTAGAGCTCGCCCTGCAAAAAGTTGCCGTAGCCGCGAACCCAGGGGAACGCCTCGGCCCCGCAGTGCGGGCAGCGCGGCACGAGCTCTGTTGGAACCTCTAAGCCGTCTCCCATGGCCTCGACCATGCGGGAGACCGGCTCGATTGCGTCCCATACGTCATCGGTGCAGCAGCGGGAACATTGGAAAAAGCGATGGTCGCCCTGGATCTCTGCCACCTTCTCCCACGGGTAGATCTTTACGAACTGCGTGTCCTGGTTAGTGGTGAGCACAAAGAAGTCCTTCTGAGCAAGGATGGCGTCGAGGTCCTTGTAGGGCTTGCGCAGCGGGGCGTTGAGCGTGGTGTCGAGGAAGGTGGCAAGATAGCCCCAGCGCGCCTCGGCGGTAGGCCAGCGATAGAATGAACCCTCGAAAGCACCCTTGAAGCCATAGCGCTCGGCGAACTTGCCGAAATGCCTGCGATAGGTCGCGTTGTCCTCGTAGTAGAAGTCGCCGCCGCCCGCCGCGGAGAGACCGGAGGCACCGCCCACAAGCACGCAATCGGCCTCATCGATCATGCGGGCAAAGTCCTCGATCTGCCGGTCGTAGGGTTTAGGCTCGCAGTCACTCAGGTCGTAGGGCGTGCCACCGCCGCGGTAGGCTGCCTGATGGGAAAACGACCGGTTGGTGAGTTCGACGACGAGTTTCTCGTAAAAAGTCATGCAAAGCTCTCTTTCGGCTACAATGAACAGGTGTCTATAAAAAGTATCAATGTTGATTTGCGTGAGAGCAATGAACAGCTTTGAGGCGCTGTCGATAAACAAACGTCTGCCGGGCATTGTTGAGCGTTGCAATTGGAGGAGCCATGGAAGCGGGGAAGATCGATCGTCGCCGACGCTATACGCTTTCGGTCATACGGGAGGCGTTCTTTGCGCTGCTGGCCGAGGTCGGCTTCGCAAAGATGACGGTGGCGGATATCTGCCGCCGCGCGGATATCAACCGCGGTACGTTCTATCTGCATTACGAGGATAAGTTTGCGCTGCTTGATGTGCTTATCGATGAGGCTCTGGCGGCGGCACCTCCGCTCGAGGGGGCGGAGTCGGGGGCCCTTTGCCAGCGGGCACCGGCAAACGATGACTATTATCTGCTCTACTCGGATGACGACGCGTACGCCCGCGTGGCGCAGCGCGTCATCGAGCGCGGGG
This sequence comes from uncultured Collinsella sp., assembly GCA_900551205.1. Lineage (GTDB taxonomy): Bacteria > Actinomycetota > Coriobacteriia > Coriobacteriales > Coriobacteriaceae > Collinsella. Next base: position 2,427 of record URUW01000132.1, read on the forward strand.
CAGAGCAGGTCGTTCCCCAGATGATGGAGAAGACCGGGCTTTCGCGCGAGGACGCTTATCTGCTCTTTGTCCACAGCGTTCAGGGAAATCTCGCGGTCAACCGCCTGCTCGGTTGGAGGCGAGGGCCCGAGTTTGCTCACGCTCAGGAGCTGCTCAGCGCCTATTCCGAAGGGGGCATGCGGGCGGTATCGGCTCGTCACGATCCTCGTAGCTCGTCTTGACCGCATGTCATTTCAGGTAGGTGGCGTTGCTATGGGCCCTCTTTGATTTTCGACGTTGTATAAGGCAATCGCAATCGTCTTGAGCTTCTTTAGGGAACTTGAACAAGAGATATGGCCTGCTGGCGATTGATTAACACCATTCGTTTTGGTTACAAGAAAGCATGCTGCGCGCCTGCAGCATGAGGGAGAGGGAATCCTATGAATATCGTTGTATTGAGCGGCAGCCCGCGTAAGGGCGCTAATACCGATACCATGGTCCGCGCGTGAGGGCGGCCATACGGTCGAGGTCATCCGCGTTGCCAGCAAGAAGATCGCCGGCTGCTTGGGATGCCAGTACTGCTTCGCCCATGAGGGCGTCTGCGTGCAGAAGGATGACATGGCCAACGTGATTGAGTCGCTGAAAGACACCGACATGGTTGTCTTCGCTTCGCCTATCTACTGGTTTGATATCACTGCGCAGGAAAAGACCGCCATCGACCGCCTGTACGCCTTCGGTGCCACGGGATTCCCGTTCACCAAGACGGCCCTTTTACTCGATAGCCACAGCGAGGGTGTCTATGATGCGGCGATCGCTATGTACAAGTCAACCTGCGCGTACTGCAAGTGGGAGGACCAGGGCATTGTCACCATCAGCGGTATGACCGAGCGCGACAGCATGGCATCCTCGCCCAAGTTGAAAGAGGTGCGAGAGCTCGCTCGCAAGCTTGCCTAAGGACAAGAAGAACGCATGGCAATCAGCGTTGGTGGAAATGCTTGCTGTCCTTACCGAGAGATAGGGGCGAATTCCCTCAAGTGCCGTATAGAACAATTTTTAAACGCAGAAAAATAACTGAAAACAAATTAATCCGCGTTAAAATATTGTCAAATAGAAGTTCATGAGGGAAGGTTACGTATGCGTCGCAAGGCAGACGAGCTCCTTAGGGAATGGCGAGACAGAGCTGATAGAAAACCTTTGCTGGTCAAAGGCGTGCGCCAGTGTGGCAAGACCTATTTGCTCAGAACGTACGCCCAGGATCTTTTCGAATCGGTTGTCTACGTTAATCTTGAGAACGACCGGTCGGCGCGAGCGGATTTTTCGGGCGGTCTTGACCCTCATTCGATCGTACGTGCGATCGAGGCTCGTACGGGACAGCGTATCGTGCCTGGCAAAACCTTACTGTTCATTGACGAGATCCAGGCATGCGAGGAAGCGCTCACTTCCCTTAAATACTTTTGCGAAGATGCTCCCGAGTATTACGTTGCGGCTGCCGGGTCGCTTCTTGGGGTTGCCATTAACCATCAGTCGTATTCGTTCCCCGTCGGAAAGACCGACTTGATTGAGATGGCTCCACTCGATTTCGAGGAGTTTCTCTGGGCGATGGGGCACGATCAGCTGGTCGACGAGATACGCTCATCATTCGAGATAATGGGTCCTCTTGCGCCAAGCCTTCATGAAAAGGCGCTTGGGCTCTATCGACAGTATCTTGTTGTTGGCGGAATGCCCGAGGCGGTCCAAACGTACATCGATGATCAGTCAATCATTGATGTGGCCGAAAAGCATCGGATTATTCTCGACGGATATTCCGCCGACACCAATAAATATGCTGATGAACGCTTGAGTGCAAAGACGCGTGCGTGCTTCGATTCCATTCCACAGCAGCTTGCCAAAGAGAATCGTAAATTTCAATACAAGGTAGTGCGAGCGGGGGGCAATGCGTCTCTCTTTGGAGATGCTCTCGATTGGCTTGTATTGTCGGGTACGGTGGCGCGCTGCAGCCTAGTCGGGCAGATCGAAAGCCCCTTAGAGGCCTTCGTTAACCCTTCTGCTTTTAAAATCTATCAGGCGGATACAGGGCTGCTGGTCTCCAAGGCCGGTGCTCAACGCGCCGATATTCTTGCCGGTATCGGCGGCACATTCATGGGTGCACTTACCGAAAACTACGTTGCCCAACAGCTTTCAGCCATGGGTTATCCACTGCATTATTGGGCGCGAGATAATCGTGCGGAAATCGACTTTGTAGTAGAGAAGCAGGGATGCTTGTCTGCGATTGAAGTCAAGGCGGGGGAGAACACAAGATCTCGAAGTCTGTCCTCACTTAAAAAGACCCATCCGGGCGTGCGCCTTATCAGGCTATCGACTAAGCCCTTTGGAATGAATGATGGGCTTATGTCTGTTCCGCTTTATGCGGCATTTTGTCTATAGGGATGATGCTGGTGTAATGCATGGGGCCCGGGCGCAGCGTTTACTGCGCTCCGGGCCCCGCTGCTTTGTAAAACCATGACGGTTTAGTCGCCGTTGTTTTAGTCAAACAAACTCGGCATGTCATTTTCCTTCATGAGGGCGCCGGCGGAGGGCAGGCTCTGCGCGGTGAACTTCTCGGCCGAGACGCCGGCGCCAAGGATTTCCTCGGTCGTGCCGACGGTGGTGACCGAGCGGCCCTTCTTGGCCGTAAAGGCCTGGACGCCCTGCGTGTTGGTGGTCGTCTTGGTCTTGAGCAGCGACGTGTTGAAGTTCATCAGGCGGTAGTCGCTCGAGACCAGCGCGAGGTCGCGGTCCTCCTTGAGCACCTGCGCATACAGCAGCTTGCTGCCGCCGTAGATGGCGTTCTTAAGGCGCTTGCGGTTGGTCTTGGTAGCGTATCCAGAAAGCGCGACACGCACCACGCGGCCGTTCTCAAAGACGAACAGCACGTCGGCCTTGTAGTCCTCGGGGTCGATGACCCAGATGACGCTCTCGTCGGGTTCCATCTCAAGATCGGTCGGAAGGTACGAGCCCAGCTGGGCCGACTTGGTGTCCTCAAACGCCGCGACCTTGCACTTGTACACCTGGCTCTTGTTGGTAAAGACCAGCAGCTCGTGGGTGTTGGAGGAC
>URUW01000133.1 GCA_900551205.1 uncultured Collinsella sp.
GCATCGAGTGCCACCTGCGCTTTCTCGGTCGCGGCCTTGCTCGCACCCAACGCCGCGCGATAGGCGTCGGCAAGCGCAGAGGTGTCGGCCTGGCCGCGCGCCACGCACACATCGTCCATGCCGCCCGGCAGCTGGCTCGATAGCTCCAGCAGGTCGCGCACCAGACCTTTGATGGTGGTACCGGCGCCAAACGGCCCGCCCTCGCCCGCCATGGGATACCAAGCGTAGAGGGCCTTAAGCGAGGCGGCGAGCTCAGGCGCGGCATCGGGCGCCGTCGCGCGCCCCAGCACATGCTCGACAGCCTGATCCATAAGCTCATCGGTATCGGTGAGCACCGTGAATTCGGGATCGATGCCCAGCTCCAGCGCGTGCGCGCGCAGGATACGCGAGCACATACCGTGAATGGTCGAAATCCAAGCGTCGTCGACGGTCAGGGCCTCTTCGTCCATACCCTCTTCGATAAGCGCGCGACGCACGCGGTCGCGAATCTCGGCCGCGGCATCTTTGGTAAAGGTAATGGCGAGCACCTGATCCAGATGCTCGACAAACGGACCGGATTCGGGCGAGAGCGCGTAGACGATGCGGCGCGTAAGGGTAAAGGTCTTACCCGAACCGGCGCCCGCCGAGACAAACAGCGGACGGTCGAGCGTTTTGACGATCTGCAGCTGTTGCGGCATCAAAGTCGAAAGATCCATGGTCTACACGTCCCTCCTTACAAACGTTCCTTCGTGGTTATACGAGCAGCGCGCATGCGCGGCCTGAGCCGACGTCGGGTCGACGGCGGCAACGTTGCCTGCCTCGAGCTCGCGTAGGCGCTCGGCGATGCCGGTCTCCACGCGATCGAGTAGCGCATCGAAGTCCATGCTGCCACCCTCGCCGGGGAAACCTTTCTTAAGGCCCGGGATGCGACCGTCGCCGCGCTCTTCCTCGAGCAGCTCGGTGCTCGCGGCGCCGCGCAACGCCGGCTTGCCGCCCTTGGTCGAAAAGTAGAGCGCCGCGCGGGTGTCCAAATCCAGCGCCCGACGCATGGCCTGGGCGTAGATGAGCGTCTGGGTATGTGGCGGCAACCAGCGCGGGTCGTCGATGGGCGCCGTGCCCGATTCCTCGTCGCGCACCGTGGGGTCGGCGAGCTTAAACTCCTCGACACCCGAACGATGCTTGTAGTCGATTACCACGGCGCGATTCTCGGCATCCACGTCAACGCGGTCGATGCGCCCACCGAGTGGCCAACCGGCATACTCGACCTGGAGCTCGTTGAACGCAAACTCCAGATAGCGCGGCGCGAAGGGCGCGAGCGCCTCGGACTCGTAGGCGAGCACGCCTTCCAACTGCGGCAGAATCTCGGCCACCTGACGCTCCTCCACCGGAGAGAGCGGCACCAGCGGGCCCTCGGTACCGCGCTTGCCGGCGTGCTCGGCCAGGGTCTCGGCAAAGACCTCGTGCAGCAGCTCCTTGGCGCGCGGCAGGTTCATGGGCGTCACGCGCTCCATGCCCTCCTGCGGAAGACGCGCATGCAAGTGCTCCAGCACGTCATGGACAAAGTTGCCTTTCTCCATGTTGCCAAAGCCCGCATCGATGGACTGAGGTTTGACGCGATACGAGACGAACCAGCATAACGGGCAGGTGGAATAGGCCTCGATCTGCGAGGCGGACGTCAGGCGCGGCACGAGTGGCGCGTCCTCGCCCTCGCCATCGCGACGACGCAGGACCAAATACGGCACGGCCTCGGCACTCAGATGCTGAGGGGCTTCACAGGTCACGCGCTCGCACTTGAGACCTTCGCCTGCCGCGGGATCGAAGTCCCTTACGATATCACCCTCACCCACGCACTTCGCCTTGTCGGCGCCAGCGGCCTTAGCGTCACCAGTGGCCTCGTCGGCGTCAGCGGCCTTAGCGTCGGCGGCGGCCTTAGCAGCTTCAGCGGCCTCGGTATGCGCCCGCAACTCGGTCCACACGGCAGCCGGATAGCACTCGCGCGCCTGGCGATCGTGCGTCACGCGCGCAAGCGCAACCGGGCCGCGTGCCGCCTGCATCGCGTGGCCAAAGCGCATGCGCAGCAAGGCCGCGGGCTCAAGCGTCACACCCTCGCGACCAAGGCTCGCCGCCAGCGTGGCCAGCGGCCCCTCCTCGTGTGAGAGCGGATAGCTGCCCAGATCGACATCGGCAAACAGCACGGCATCGTAGCTGCCGGGGCGCAGAGCCGCCGCATCGGCAAGCGAAGCAAAACGAACCTGAGCACGTGGCGCACGGTCAACCTCGTAGGTCTCGTAATCGTAGGCGGTGCCACGCTTGTCCACCCTGGTGCGAACGCCATCGAGCACGGGCACGGTCGCGGCCTGCGACACGTCGAGCGCGCGGGCGCCATTCATAAGGATGTCGATGACGTGGCGCAGCAGGGCCACCTCCGCCTGGCGACGGGCCTGGCCATCCAAGCTGCCCAGCGAACGATCGGGCAACGCCTCGGCAACGGCAAGCATGGCCTTGAGCGCCGTCACGGGCCTGTCGCGCCACAGCGCCTGGAACACGTCCGAAACCACACACGGCACGTTCTTAAACCAGTTCTCGTCGCTCGCCGCCTTGCGCGCCCCCCTCACCTGGCCTTGGACACTCTGCAGCAGGCTCTTAACGCCCGCGGTAGTCTTGCTACGCGAGAGACGCATATTCTTATCGAAGGTACGGGCATTGACGGCATCAGCGCCCGAAAGCGGGCTGTAAATCCAGTCGGTAAGCTCCGGCGCGGGCCACCACTCGGTCTTTGACGCCGCACCCTCATCGGCGGCCTTCATGCGCTCGATCAGGCCGGCAAGCGCCGCAAACTGCCTGCCCGCAATGGATTGGGAAAACGCCGTGAACTCAACTGTCTCGGCAGCGATATGACGAGCTGCCAGACGAGAGGCGAGCTCACCGAACAGCTGGGGTGCCCGAGCAGAAACAACGAGCACGCGCACGGGGTCGGCGGGCGTTGCAGTGGCTTTATCGGCCTTGGACTCCTTGTACGCTTTCACCAACTTATCGATGGCGTCCGCATAGACATGAGCACGGGCATGGGGGCCGGCGACCTCAATAAAGGCAGGCTGAGCGGCGGTCCCGCAAGCGGCATCAGACGCGACGGCGTCCTCCCCCAGCGGCGCGACCTCAAACAGCACACCGCGGGCATCAAATGCCACGGCAAGCTCCTCGCGCATCGCCGCCTGCTCGCGGGCAAGCAGCACGACGACCTCTCCCCCATTGTTCGCCACGGCAGACAGTAGCTCGAGCAGTGCGTACGTAAACGACGTGATACCGCGCACGCATACGGCGCGGGTGCACGCCGGCAGGCTATCGGCCAGGACACCGGCCATAATGTCGGCCGCCTCGCAGGGCTCGACCATATCTCGACGGTCCAAACCGTCCGCATATGCGCGCAAAAGCTCGAACACACGAGCCTCGGCATCGCTTTTTGGCTCAGGCTGGCAATTGTTTCCACGGCATCGCTCGGCCGTCGTCCCCGCCACACCCGGCAGCACGTCGCGGGCCATGCGCGCGAGCATGCGCACCGTGCCCTGACTGCGCGAAAGCGGCTGCAAATCGGCATCGTCGAGACGCGTTACCATGTCCGAAAACAGCATCTGGCGTTGCAGGTTGTCCACGAAACCGCGCCCGTCGCCCAAAAGCTCCCAAAGCGAGCGAAGCCACGACGAAGGGGTCTTGTAATCGATACCCAGTGAAACCCCAACTTCCGCCGCATCATGACGGCACAGATCGAGCTCGGCAAACGTAGGCGCCAGCAAAACGGCACGCCCGTGGCGGGCAACCAGGTCGGCGAGCAGCGCCGCCTCGGCATCGCTCAAATCCGCGCCGGCGTTGGTGGTATAGATTCGAACAGGCATGGTCCTCCACTCAAACCGTTCGCAATAATCAGTGCTTCCATCCTACCCGCCCGCGCGGACACATTTGCCCCACGCCAACAGATTTCCTCCGTCCCCAAGGGATCAAAAAACCGCCCCCGAAGGGACGGTTCTGCGCAATTCGTTTTTGTCGCTGGCCTACTCGCCATCCTCCAGCTTAATGAGGATCTTACGGTAGCCACCATACTCGCCGTTGAGCGCCTTGGACACACGGCTCACCGTAGTGGACGAAGCGCCGGTACGGGCCTGAACCTCAACATAAGGCTCGCCCTCGTCCAGGTAACGCGCGACCTGCAGACGCTGCGATAGATCGCAAATCTCGCGCGGCGTGCAGATATCGGTCAAAAACGCTTGGATATCTTTCTCGTCATCCAAAAGACTAAATGCGTGGACCAGCTGCTTGACATCAGGCTTGTCAAACATGTTCTCGATATTCATCGATCACCGCCAAACCCGCCAAAAGGCATCGAAGTTGATACTGACATCGGGCATCGTTCGCCCGTTCTATGCAATAGGGCAACGCCTGTGGCTTTTGCCCGTAGCAGTTTAGCACACCACCAAACTAAAGCGACAAGACTCTCTGCCAGCGGCGCGTTTTTCAGGACGAACGCCGTTTAGAAACCGAATGCGCACGTAAGCTCCACGAATATTTGAGACAATGGGCGCCCAAACACCGCGGCGTGCCCGCGCAACCATCCAAGTCGCCACCGCAAGCCGCTTCACGCGACGCCAGCAACCCCGGCGCAAGAAAGGATTCATGCCATGCGCTTTATGCTTAACTGGCTCTTCACCTCGATCGCCATCGCGATCGCCACGTTCCTCGTTCCCGGCATCCAGCCCTTCGGTTTTGCCGAGGCCTGGGTCTGTTTCGCCTTCGTGGGACTGTTCCTGAACATCGTCGATTCGCTCGTCAAACCGTTCCTGACGGTCATCTCGCTGCCGCTCACCATCATTACCCTGGGCATTTTCCAGCTTGTCGTCAACAGCCTTATGCTTGAGCTCGCAAGTTACCTGTCGGTCAACCTGCTGGGCGCCGGCATTTCCATCTCGAGCTTTGGCTCGGCCTTTATGGGCAGTATCCTGGTGTCCATCATGCGCAGCATCCTCGATGGCGTCGCCGAGGGCTAAAACGGCCGCTCCGACCGCGCCCATCTCAACAGCCCAAAACAAAGGCCGCCCATCGCAAAAATGGGCGGCCTTCTAATTTGTCAAGTCTCAGAAGGCAAGACAATCCACCATTTCTACCCCGTCCCCAAATGGCAGGTGTGGGTTAGATGACGTAGTCGTAGCCTTCGTTGGGAGCGACAAGTTGATCGAGTGTCACACCGTCGAGGTAGTCGTTGATGAGCTTGTCGAGGTTCTTCCACACGTCAAGCGTGGGGCACTCATCCGAACGCGAGCAGCCCTTGCAGTCGCCATCCAGGCAGGCGACCGGCGCCAGACTACCCTCGGTCAGGCGCAGAATCTCGCCCACCGTGTACTGCTCGGGAGGGCGCGTGAGCACGTAGCCACCGCCCTTGCCACGCATGCCCGAGAGCATGTTGGCGCGCACGAGCGTGGCCAAGATGTTCTCGAGATATTTCTCGGAA
>URUW01000134.1 GCA_900551205.1 uncultured Collinsella sp.
AGATGCACGGTTTCCAAGGCAGTAACAGCCAAGTCCCCATTACATTAAAAAATATCAGCCCCCGCATATCGAAACGGTCGAGAGGGCCTTGCCCGGCGGGGTGGCCTTGCTCCGGGAAGTTCGCGAAGCCCACTTCCCGGAGCAAGGCAACCCGCCCGGAGCAGGCCCCAGCGCGAGACCATCCAGCAATGCGCTCCCCGAGCAATCGCTCACCGCTGGTTGCGCAAAAGTCAGCGAGCGAGTTCCAGGTGCCCCAGGTCGCCGCGAAAGAGGAGCGACGCGTACTTCTTGTACGCGAGCGACGGTTTGAACGGCGAGATGGGGTGCCTGGAACCCGCGCAGCGTCGAGCCATTACGCGGTTTGGTAAAACCGCGTAACTAAGTTACTCGTTGTCGCCTGCGGTCATTTGGGTTGCGGAGAGCGTGCCGTCGGCGGCAGTTGCAGCCGCAGCGTCGGGCCAGACCCAGTCAGTGAAGGCCGGGTGATCGAAGCCCTCGTTGCACGCGAACTCAAAGGCCTCGGTGCGGAATGCCTCCCACTCGTCAATCTGCTCTGCAAACTTGTCGGCGTCGACCATGCGCAGCACGTCGGCGGCCAAAGCCCAACGATCCATGTTGTTCAGACGCAGCATGTCGAACGGCGTGGTCGTGGAGCCCTTCTCCTCGTAGCCGTGGACGCGGAAGGCGTCGTGGCCGGGGCGGTTCCAGATCAGGCGGCGAATCGTGCCGGCATAGGCGTGGAATGCGAAGAGCACGGGCTTCTCGCCGCAACCGAACAGCTCAGCCCAGCGCTCATCGCTGATGGCCTGGTCGTTCTCGCAGACGTTCTGAATCTTGAGCAGATCGACCACGTTAACGAACCACACCTTAATGCCTAGCTCGCGCAGCATATCGGTTGCAGCCAAAGCCTCGAGCGTCGGCACGTCACCGCACGTGGCAACTACGACGTCAGCCTCGGCGAGCGAGTCGGCAGTCGATGCCCACTCCCAAGCCGCGACACCCTCGGCGAGCTCGGCACAGGCCTCGTCGACCGTTTGGAAAGTCGGGGCGGGTTGCTTGCCGCAGAAAATGGCGTTGACGCAGTCGGTGGACTGGTAGACGCGCTCGGCCACAGCGAGGGCCATGTTGGCGTCGGCCGGATAGTAAGCATTCACGATATGCGTGTCGTTGGCCTTGTTGAGCAGCAGGTCGATAAAGCCGGGGTCCTGGTGCGAGAAGCCGTTGTGGTCCTGACGCCAAACATGGCTCGACAGCAAAATGTTGAGGCCGCTGATGGGGGCACGCCACGGAATCTCGCGCTTGGTGGCCTCGAGCCACTTGCAGTGCTGGTTGACCATGGAATCGACCACGTGCACAAAGCTCTCGTAGGAGCTCCACACGCCGGAGCGTCCGGTGAGCACGTAAGCCTCGAGGAAGCCTTCGCACTGGTGCTCGGACAGCTGCTCGACGACCTTACCGGAGCCGGCCAGCAGCTCGTCGTTGGCCTCGTCCTCGTAGAAGCCGGCATCCCACTGCTTCTTGGTCACCTTGTAGGCGGCCTGCAGGCGGTTGGACGCGGTCTCGTCGGGACCAAAGATGCGGAAATCCTCCATGTTCTTGGCCAGAACGTCGGCAGTGTACTCACCAAAGACGCGAGCGGCCTCGGTGGAGCCCCAGCCATGGCCCTTCTCGGCGACGGGGATCTCGTGGGCGTAAATATCGGGGAGCTCGAGCTCGCGGCGCACCTTGCCGCCGTTCGCGTTGGGATTGGCGCCGATACGCAGCTCGCCGGTCGGCATAAAGGCCGTCACCTCGGGGCGCACCTGGCCCTCGGGCGTAAAGAGCTCCTCGGGCTTGTAGGAGCGCAGCCACTCGCGTAGCACGCGGAAGTGCTCGTGGGTGTCCTTGGCGCTCGCCAGCGGCACCTGATGCGCGCGCCAGGAGTCCTCGGTCTTCTTGCCGTCGATGTGCTTGGGGCAAGTCCAGCCCTTGGGCGTACGGAACACGATCATGGGATAGGCCGGGCGGACCACGGTCTCGCCCGCGGCTGCCTGGGCCTGAGCGGTGGCCTTGATGTCGCAAATCTCGTCAAAGACCTGCTCAAACAGGGCGGCGAAACGCTCATGGATGCTCGCGTGACTCTCGTCGTCAAAGCCAGCGACAAAGAAGTGCGGCTTGTAGCCCATACCCTCAAAGAACTTGGTGAGCTCCTCGTCGGACACGCGGGCGAGGATGGTGGGGTTGGCGATCTTGTAGCCGTTGAGGTGCAGGATCGGCAGGACGATACCGTCGGTTGCCGGGTTCACGAGCTTGTTGGACTGCCAAGAGGTCGCGAGCGGACCGGTCTCGGACTCGCCATCGCCCACCACGGCCACGGCCAGCAGGCTAGGGTTGTCCATAACGGCACCGTAAGCGTGGCTGAGCGTGTAGCCGAGCTCGCCGCCCTCGTGGATGGAACCGGGCGTCTCGGGCGCAAAGTGGCTCGGGATGCCGCCGGGATAGGAGAACTGGCGGAAGAACTTCTGCAGGCCTGCCTCGTCATTGGTGATGTCGGGGCGAATCTCGCGGTAGGTGCCGTCGAGCAGCGACTGAGCAGTACCGGCGGGGCCACCGTGACCAGGGCCCATCAAGAAGATAGCATTCTGGTTGTGGTCGGCGATCAGTCGATTGACGTGACCGAACAGGAAGTTGATGCCGGGCGTGGTGCCCCAGTGGCCAACCAGGCGGTGCTTAACGTCCGGACGACCGAAGTCGCGCACCTCACCGGTTTTCTCGTCGACAAAGTCGGGGCGCATTAGCGGGTTAGAGCGAAGGTAGATCTGACCGACGGACAGATAGTTCGATGCGCGCCAATACAGGTCGACGCCCTCGAGCTCGGAAGCCGGCACCTCGTGGCCCAGCTTTTGCCACGGCGTCCCCAGTGTTTTAGCCATTGTTTATGTCCCTTCGCTGTGCGGTCACCCTCCAATACGGCAACCTTTCGTTGGGACCAGTATATTTGCTAAAACGTTTTATCATGGTGAAAAAACGTTTTACCACCCTTATCAATCCCATCGATTAGCAAAACGCGACATTCACCTGCGGCGTTGATTGTCACAGGTGCTCCACATTCGGTCTCTGCAAATTGGTAAACGTGTTTAGTTGTGTTTAGTAAGCTCGAGCACGCTGTCCTTAACGATAAGCTCCGGCTCCAGAACGACCTCTTCGGCACGCCTGCCGCCCCTACCGGCAAGACGCTTGGACATGCAGCCAAAAGCATGCTCCGCAAGGACACCAGGGTCCTGCTCAATCGCGGTCAGTGCCGGCTCAAAGAGAACGTCGGCCGCCGAGTTGTCATAGCTCACCACCGAGATATCGCCCGGGATGCTCTTCCCCATCTCGTGCAAGCGCTTGAGCAAACCGAGGGCAATGTTATCCGAGCTTGCGAACACGGCAGTGGCGTCAGTTGCGAGCACTGCCTCCGAGGCCTCGTATGCGCTCGGAATGTAGTACTCGCTCTCAAACTCCAAACGCGCGTCGATCGGCAGGCCAACCTCGCGCAGCGCGCGCTCATAGCCGGCAAGTCGCTTGCGACCCGTATTGGAACGGCGGGCATTAACCAGGCAGGCAATACGGCGGTGGCCTTGCTCGATCAGATAGCGGGTGGCCATATAGCCGCCCATCTCGTGGTCGAACATCACCTTGTCGCACTCGAGCCCCTCAATAGCACGGTCGACCATTACGGCCGGGATGGGCAGGTGGCTGACCTCTTCGCGCAGGGCGCGGTCATCGGAGAACTCGTCACCCACCACCAGGAAGACGCCATCAACGCCGCGCGTCACCAGCTGGCGCAGCAGCTCCAGATCGTCATCGGCGCTTCCGCCCGAGCTGGTAATGAAGAGCGCATAGCCGTCCTCGCGGCAGCGCTTTTCCAGGCTACCGGCGAGCGAGGCAAAAAAGCGGCTCTCGATGTTAGGGACGATAAGGCCCAGCGTGCGCGACTCGCGCATGACCAAGCTGCGCGCAATCTGGTTGGGAACATAGTGGTTGCGCGCCGCGACCTCTTTGATGAGCTTGCGGTTTTCTTCCGAGATGCGACAGGGCCGATTATTGAGAACAAGCGAGACCGACGAGGGGGAAAGCCCCACCTCCTGGGCGATCTGCTTGAGGGTGACTTTGTTGGCCATCTCGCTCCTTCCGGGTTTACGCGCAATCTCTTGAAAGTATAGCGACTACCCCTCTACCTCGGTGATAAACACTTTACCAATCCGGTGGACGGCTGTTTTATCGCCGCCAGCGCACCAAATCCGTCCGGGTGGGGTATATTGCAATCGATTGATGACAACGACCACCAAAAGGCGGATATTCGTATGCACGAGAACGATTTTTTTAACGAGGACCTGCTGTGCGCGCTCGCTGGCGTTGCCGGCGAGGACAACGTGCTGATGAGCGAGCCCATGCGCGAGCATACCACGTTTAAGATCGGCGGTCCGGCCGACGTCTTTGTCACGCCCGATACTGAGCAGGGCCTCGTCGCCACGCTCGATACCTGCTATCGCTGCAATCTACCACTCACCATCGTGGGCAACGGCTCCGACTTGCTCGTCGGCGACAAGGGCATCCGCGGCGTCGTCGTAGCGCTGGGCGAGGGCCTCTCCGACATTACGGTCGACGGCACGCACGTCACGGCGGCAGCCGGCGCCTTGCTTTCCGATGTCGCAGCCGCGGCAGCCGAGGCCGGCCTTACCGGCATGGAGCCCATCTCGGGCATTCCCGGATCGGTCGGCGGTGCCTGCTACATGAACGCCGGAGCATACGGCGCTTGCATGGCCGATGTGCTGGAGTCCGTGCGCGTCTACAAGCCCGCCCGCATGCTCGACGACGGCACCCGCGGTAGCGGCAGCATTATCGAGTTCGATGTCGATGAGCTCAACCTGGGCTATCGCAAGAGCCGCATTGCCGACGACGGTTTCATCGTGCTTTCGGCCACTTTCAATCTCGCCCCGGGCAACGCCGCGATGATCAAGGCCGACATGGACGACTACCGCCAGCGCCGCGAGGACAAGCAGCCACTCGACATGCCGAGTGCCGGCTCCACCTTCAAGCGCCCCGAGGGCCACTTTGCCGGCAAGCTCATCATGGACGCCGGCCTGCGAGGACACGCCATTGGCGGCGCGCAGGTGAGCGAAAAGCACTGCGGCTTCATCGTCAACGCCGACCACGCCACCGCCGCCGATGTCGACGAACTCATCCGCCACATCCAAACAACCGTCAAAGACCAATTCGACGTAGACCTAGAACCCGAAGTCCACCGAGTAGGCGAATTCCTCTAATAAAAAAGAAGGCCCCGAAAGGGGGCTTCGCCATCTTTATATCAGGCAACCAGTCCGGTGTGTCGCGCTTTGAACCCGAAAGGTCCGGGACTGCGGGCGAGGCATAAGGTTGGTCGCGAGTTCCGCACGCAAAGAAGGCCACTTAATGTGGCCTTCGTCTTGCGCAG